>JBKOUH010000234.1:0-3440 GCA_046723285.1 Pseudomonadota bacterium | reverse complement strand
CCCGGTAGCGGTGCACCATGCGGCCCAGATTGGAGCGTCGGCGGAGCGGCTATCGGCGGCTCCGGACGTCGCGATATCCACTCGCTGGCGCCATGGCTCCCGTCCAAACAGCACAGGTCGTCCAAAAGGAGGCTGCCGTCGTACGCGCTTGGCGCAGGCCGCCGCGGTTTGGTTCGGCCGATTACTTCACTTCGTGATGTCGCCGCGAATTTCGCCGGCTTTGTTGGCCGCTGTATGTACGTTTACATACCTGTGGCTACCGCAATTTGGATTCATTCAAGAATCAATGGCATGCCGCCAAGGGGGGAGCCTGGTCGTGGCGACTGTACGCGTACGAGTGAACGGCTGACCTGACTTAGCCGCCAATCAGAATCGGGGCGTCTGAAAAACGCGGCGAGGGAAGGGTTGGTGTCGCGTTTGAGTGCGGTGGTGAGGGTGATGGGTGAAGCGAGCGGAAGGGTTGTGGGGGATTTGCCGGTCCTAGGCCGAGAGAACGGAAGCGGTGTCTGATCAGCGGGCGATGGCGCGGCGCAGATTGAAGGCGATCGAGAGGATTTGCAGATGGGCGTGATTGCGCAGCAGTCCGCGATAGCGCACGCGCCCATAGCCGTAGCCGCGCTTCCACGTGCCGAAGATGCCCTCGACGGCGGCGCGGATGGCGGCGATCAGGCGATTGCGCCGGCGGCGGTGGCGGTCGAGCGGGCGGCCGCGCGGAGCCTTGTGCATGATGCGGTCCTTGATGCCGCGCGCACGCAGCGCCGCGCGCCGCTCGGCCTTGTCGTAGCCGCGATCGGCGTAGATCGCGCGCTCATCGCCGAGGATGAGGTCGTCGGCCGGGATGCTATCGTGGACATTGGCCGGGGTGAGCAGCGCCTTGCGAATGAGGCCCGAGCCCTGGTCGGCGGCGACATGGGCCTTATAGCCGTAGGTGTTCTTCTTGGGGTCGTCGCGGACCGTCCAGCGCGCCTCGGGATCGCGCGCGCCGGCACGGCCCTCCTCCGGATGCGGGGGCTGGACCGCCGCCCGCACCAGGGTGGCGTCGAGCAGCGTGCCGCGCTTGACGATGAAGCCCTTGGCCTCGAGCTGGCGGTTGATCTCGGCGAACAGCGCTTCGGCCAATCCCCGCGCGGCCAGGGCGCCGCGGAAGCGGCAGAAGGTGGTCTCGTCCGGAACCGCGTCGCCGAGGCTAAAGCCGCAGAAGAACCGGAACGAGGCGCGATCCCCCAGCGCCTCCTCAAGCCCCGGATCCGAGAGCCCGTACCATTGCTGCAGCAGCAAGCCCTTGAACAGGCTGAGCGTCGCGTAGGGTGGCCGGCCCGTCTCGGCCGCATGCAGCGGCGCCAACAGCCGCTCCAGCGGCGCCCAATCGATCAACGCCGTGATCTTCTCCAGCCGCGCGTTGCGCCCGAACCCCGGCCCCACCAACGCCTCCGCCAACCCGATCTGCTTGGTCATGAGTCACCTCTCGCGCCTGCAACCATTAGTAGCATAACGACGCGGCCGCATCAAGCTTTTGCAGAGGTCCCGCACCGTCCCATGGCCCCCATGAGGTCATGCGTGGCCGCGCGCCGGTTTGCGCGTTGCCCCGCGCTCTTTGACATTGTCAATCAGGATTCCCGCACGCGCCGCAGATGATGCGCGCACCTGCTGCTGGGGCCGCGCGCGGCCGGGACGTCGCCCGAGCCATGCTGACAAATGCTGACGTTTTGCAGAAATTTTCTTATGGCCCCGCGCCGCTGTTGACATCTGTTGACATCCTGCAGCCGGGCGGCACGGCTAAGCGCCGACCTTACCAAGACGGGGCTCACCGACCTGGCGGACGCCCGCACTTGCCCCGAAATGCCTACGAAGGACTACGAAAGACCACAAAAGGGTATGCCAAGCACCCCCTCCCCTCAGCGGACACGCGCAAGGCGTCAGACCGCCTTCGCCTTCTCGCGCAGCACGAACTTCTGCACCTTGCCGGTCGAGGTCTTGGGCAGAGCGCCGAAGATCACGGTCTTCGGGCATTTGAAGTGCGCGAGCCGTTCGCGGCAGAAGTCGACGATGTCCTTCTCGCTCGCGGCGGCGCCTTCTTTGAGTGTCACGAACGCGCACGGCGTCTCGCCCCATTTCTCGTCGGGGCGCGCCACCACCGCGCATTCCAGCACGGCCGGATGGCGGTAGATCACGCTCTCGACCTCGATCGTCGAGATGTTCTCGCCGCCCGAGATGATGATGTCCTTGGAGCGGTCCTTCAATTCGATATAGCCGTCGGGGTGGCAGACGCCGAGATCGCCGGTGTGGAACCAGCCGCCGGCGAAGGCGTCGTCGGTCGCCTTGGGGTTCTTCAAGTAGCCCTTCATCGTCATGTTGCCGCGCATGAACACTTCGCCGAGCGTCTGGCCGTCGCGCGGCACCGGCTCGAGCGTCTTGGCGTCCGCGACCATGAGTCCCTCGGTCAAGGGATAGCGCACGCCCTGGCGCGATTTCATGCGCGCGCGGTCGACGGAATCGAGCGCATCCCATTCGGGATGCCAGGCGCAGATGGTGGCCGGGCCGTACACTTCGGTGAGGCCGTAGACGTGCGTGACCGTGAACCCCGCCTTCTCGATGCCCTCGAGGATCGAGGGCGGCGGCGGCGCCGCGGCGGTCATGATGTTGCAGACGTGGCCGAAGCTCCGCTTCTCGCCGGGCTTGGCGTTGATGATGAAGCCGAGAACGGTGGGCGCGCCGCAGAGATGCGTCACCTTCTCCTCCGCCACCGCCTTGTAGATCGTGTCGGCGCCGATGCGGCGCAGGCACACATTGGTGCCGCACATCGCCGCCAGCGTCCACGGGAACGTCCAGCCGTTGCAGTGGAACATCGGCAGAGTCCAGAGATAGACCGGATTCTGCGGCATCGACCAGACCAGCGCATTGTTGAGCGCCGAGAGCGCGGCGCCGCGATGCGAGTAGACGACGCCCTTCGGATTTCCTGTCGTGCCCGAGGTGTAGTTGAGCGACAGCGATTCCCATTCGTCCTCGGGCCAGCGCCAGGCGAAATCCGGATCGCCGCCGGCGAGGAAGGCTTCGTAGCCGGTCTCGCCGATGCGCTCGCCGCCGGGCCCTTCCGCATCCTCGATGTCGATCACGGGAATGTCGCGCTTCAGCTCGGCGAGCGCGCCCTTGACGATCGGCGAAAGCTCGGTGTCGCAAAAGATGAGCTCGGTTTCGCCATGCGCGAGGATGAATGCGATTTCCTTGGCGTTGAGGCGCGTGTTGAGCGCATTGAGCACCGCGCCCGCCATCGGCACGCCGAAATGCGCCTCGTAGAGCTCGGGTATGTTGGGCGCGAGGACGGCGACGGTGGCGCCCTTCTTGATGCCGCGCTGGGCGAGCGCCGAGGCCATGCGGCGCGCCCTCTCGTAGGTTTGGCCCCACGTATAGCGCCGCTTTCCGTGCACGACCGAGGGATGGTC
>JBKOUH010000507.1:0-7004 GCA_046723285.1 Pseudomonadota bacterium | reverse complement strand
GGCTCAGGAGGCGTTCGAGCAGGCCCTGGCGCTCTGCCCCTCGGCCGCGTCGGCCTATCTTTGGGGGGCCTTGATTTCGGGCTGGGGCGGCGAGGCTGAGCGCGCCATCGAATGGGGGGAGTGCGGCATCCGTCTCAGCCCGTTCGATCCGTGGATCACCGCGGCCTTGCATGGGATGTTTCTCGGACACTTTCTGCGCGGACGCTATGAGGAGGCGGAAACGGCCGCGCGCCGGTCGATCCGCAGCAAGCCCGGCTTCAGCATCTCCCACATGATGTTGGCGGCGGCGCTTGCGAAGCTTGGGCGCATCGACGAGGCGAAGGCGGCCGCCGCGCGCGTGCTGGCACTCCAGCCCAATTTCAGCGGCGGCGGACAGTGTGCCGCCGTCGGCGCCGTGCCCGCAATCGCCGCGCCCCTCGTCGAGGCGTTGCGCGCGGTGGGGATACCGGAATAAGCGCGCCCTCCCCAAGAGAATCGCGACGCGCCATGCTTGCACTTGTTCCGGCGGTACATCCGAACTTGACACGAATGCGACCGCTTGGGATTTCCGCCTGTTGCCCCCATTGGAGTATGACGGGACGTTCGACCGACACGCGCGGGATTTATGAGCACCCAGCCTAGCTTCTTGACGTTGCGCCCAACTTCGCGAATGCGCCTATCCGGATACCGGGGAGTGAAGCCGATGCCGCACCTTGCCCGGACCAGGGCGCAGTCGATTGCGCTGCTCGTCGCACTCGTCGCCGCGATTGCGGCCGCGCTCTCGGCCGCCAGCGCGCGCGCCGAAGGGGATCGCGCGGATATCTACACCGTCACCGGCGTCAAGGTGCAGGCGAGCGGCGCCAAGCCCGAGCTCGCGCGCGCCAAGGCGGTGGCTGACGGCGAGAGGGTCGCGTTCGCCCGGCTGCTGCGGAAGCTCACGCTCGCCGGGGACCAGGCGCGCCTGCCCAAGCCCGACGCCGAGGTCGTGCGCACCGCGATCCGCAATTTCTCGGTCGAAAGCGAAAATCAGCAAGGCGATAAATATACGGCCTCGATCGCCTACCGCTTCGACCGCGACGCCGTGCGCGCCATGTTGGAAACCGCCGGCGTGCCGTTCATCGACGCGCCGAGCCCGCCGCTCATCGTCCTGCCGGTGTGGCGCGAGGACGGCAAGCCGCTGCTCTGGGACGATCCCAATCCGTGGCGCGAGGCTTGGCTGCGCTACGAGCCCGAGGATTCGCTGGTGGAATTCGCGCGGGTGCGCGGCGATCTCGCCGACTTGAAGGCGATATCCGCGGAGGAGGCCGCCTCGGGCAATCGCGCGGCGCTCAATCGTCTGGCCGACCATTACAGGGGCGGGCTCGTCGCCGTCGCCATCGCCAGCGTCGAGAAGGGGCAGCGGCGCATCGCGGTTCAGCTCTACGACCTCGCCAACGGCCGCACGACCGGGGTCGGCGTCTTCGCGGCTGGCACCGATGCCGCCGGGCTCGACAAGGCCGCGGCGCAGATCGCGCGCGCCGTCGACGCGACTTGGAAGAAGAACGCGATCGCGGTCGAGCAGAACGCGACGGTCGTCCGCATCCGCGCGCCGCTGCAGGGACTCGATCACTGGATTCAGATCCGCCAGGCGCTGACCAGCATGCCGCAGCTGCGCAGCCTCATCACCGTCTCCATGAGCCCGGGCGAGGCGCTGATCGAGCTGCGCTTCGCCGGCACCATGGCCGAGCTGAAGCGCCAGCTCGAGCAGAAGGGCATGGCGATTTCGCCGGAGCCGGCGGCCGCGGGCGGGCAAGAAGTGTGGCTGCTGAAGCCGCCGCCGACGACGTTCAAGGAAACCGATCTGCCGCCCGCGCCCGGAACGCCGCCGGAAAAGAGCACGCCGCCGGGCAAGAGCGAGGAGCGTCCGAAAGAGACGAAGCCGGAGACGCCCAAGAAGCCGTGAACATCCCCAATCTGATCTCGCTGCTGCGGTTGGCGGCGGTGCCGCTGGTCGTCTGGCTGATCGCGAACAACCACATGAGCGCCGCGATGTGGCTGTTTCTCGCCGCCGGCATCAGCGACGCCGTCGACGGCTACCTGGCGCGCATCTTGCGGCAGCGGACGCGCCTCGGCGCCTATCTCGATCCGCTCGCCGACAAGATGCTGCTGGTGTGCGTGTTCGTGACGCTCGGCCAGGTCGGCAAGCTCGAGTCCTGGCTCGTGATCCTCGTCGTCTCGCGCGACGTGATGATCGTCGGCGGCATCCTGCTGCTGTTCCTGCTCGAGCACCGCGTCGAGGTCGAGCCGACGCTCACCAGCAAGGCAAACACGGTGGTGCAGATCGCCTTCGCGGGGCTCGTGCTCGCGCATTACGGCCTCGACTTCGGCGGCGCCCGCTGGATGGCCGTATTCGAATGGTCGAAATACCTGGTGGCGGCGTCGACGCTGCTGTCGGGAGCGCATTACGTCGTCGTCGGCATCCGCCACCTCGCCGCTGCCGATGGCGGCGCGGCGAAGAAGCCGTGAGTTGCGCCGTGGCCGCGCGCCAGCTCGTCCTCGATCTCCCGCACCGGCCGGCGCTCGGCCGCGGCGACTTCCTCGTGGCGCCTTCGAACGAAGCGGCGGTGGTGTGGATCGACCGCTGGCCCAATTGGCCGGCGCCGGGCTTGGCGCTGTTCGGACCGGCCGGCTCGGGCAAGAGCCACCTCGCCGCGGTCTGGCAGTCCCGGAGCGGCGCCGCCGTGGTCACGGCCGACGCGCTCAAGCGCAGGCGCGTCGAGGCGCGGTCCTGCGTCTACGAAGACGGAGAGGCGGCCTTGGCCGATCGCGCCGCCGCCGAAGCGCTGTTTCACCTCTACAATCGCGTCGCGGCCCGCGGCGGCCACATGCTGCTGACCGGCACCATGCCGCCCGCGCGCTGGCCGGTGGCGCTGCCCGATCTGGGCTCGCGGCTCCGGGCCTTGCCCACGGCCGAGATCAAGCCGCCCGACGACGCCATGCTGGCCGGGCTCTTCGCCAAGCTGTTCCGCGACCGCCAGTTGGCCGTTGCCGGGGAAGTAATCCTTTACCTCGTGCAGCGTATTGAGCGCTCGTGCGCGGCCGTCGCCCGTGCCGTCGAAGCCCTCGACCGAGCTTCGCTGGCCGAGCGCCGCCCCATCACCCTGCCGCTGGCGCGCACCGTGTTGGATCTGCGCTGACGAGGGCGTAGCCGCCAGAGCCTGGCGGCGGTCACGAACTTATCCACAGATTGTATACTGTGGCAAAGTGTGCTACAAAATATGGCCGAAAGGCGGCGAGTCACGAAGCATTGCGCCCCCTCCGGCCCGTAACCTCCTCCCCGGGGGCCGTCGACACAACAGAAGGGAGACCAGAATGGCAGGTATGGTTCGACTCGGTGGAATCGCGGCCTTCGTGGCCGTGCTCATGGTGGTCGTCACGATCGCCCTCGGCCAGACAATCGCGACCAGCAAGATTCTCGGGATCATCCTCAGCTTGGTCATGACCGGCTGCATCCTGCTGACGTTCTGGACCACCAAGACCCTGTTCAATGCCAACAATTACCGGCGCGCCGATATCGCCATTATGGGTGTGATCGCGCTGTTCGTGCTGTGGTGGCTGCTGAGCCTGGTCGGCGGCGGCGGCATGTCCATGGGCGGGACCGGCGTCGGAATCTTCGGCATCATCGCCCTGATCGTCCTGCTCGCCGTGTTCGTCGTCTGGATCCTGTTCTCGATCCAGTCGATGGGCTACGCGCCGACCGGTGGAGGAGTCTGGAAGGCGATCGGCATCCTCTACCTGATCACCTGCGTCCTGATCATCCTGGCGCTGGTGTTCCTGATCCTCGGCGGCGTCACCAAGTCGGTGTCGATGCTCGGGGTCGGCGGCTTCCTTTTCCTGATCGGCGGCTTGGTCTGGATCGCGTCGCTGATCGTGCACGGTATCGGCCTACTCGGCGGCGCCGGCAAGATGAGCGCCTGAGCGCGCCGAAACTTCCGTTCACGCCTCTCGAAACGCGCCGGGGCGGGCCCGCTAGCCCGCCCCGAACGCGTGCCCGATCCTCGGGCCTGACCCTTGAGCGCCTAAACGAGATCCTTCGGCGCGGCGAAGCGGGTGAGCGTGCCGCACTTGTCGGCGAGCGTGCTCCAATCATCGAGCGCCATCGCGACGACGGCCATCGCCGCGGTCGGGAATTTCTCGCCGAGCCGGCGCCGGAGCGGCGCCGAGCCGTCGCCGGTGAGCCGCCGCGCCAGCACGTCCACGCCGCCCTCGTGGCCGACCACCAGCACCGACTTGACCGTGGCGGGAAGCTTCCGCAGGCGCTTCAGCAGGCGGTCGGCGCTCGCCATGTAGAGGTCGTTGTCGTATTCCGCCTCGGGCGGGCGGGGCAGCTCGTGCGCGGCGACCTCCCAAGTTTCCTTGGCCCGCCGCGCGCCCGAGCACAGCACGAGGTCGGGGACGAGGTTCTCGTCGCGGAGATAGACGCCCATCACGGCCGCCGCCCGCCGGCCGCGCGGCGCCAGCGGCCGTTCGTAATCGTCGAGCCCGGGCTCGTCCCAAGCCGATTTGGCGTGGCGCAGCAGCAGGATGCGGCGGGAAATCATGGAGATGTTACAGTTTCTTGACAGCCGGCCGGTCGGATTTAACCTTGCGCCGCCCTGAAACCGGCACGAAATCCTCTATAATGCAATCCCCCGCGGCCGTGGACCGGGCGCGCGGGTTCAAGCCCGAATTGCGCCGCGTGCCGAACAAGGAGAAAAGTCCGTGAACGAGGCCATCGCCCCGCCAGCAACGCGCGCGATCGATACCGCAGCGCCGGGCCGCCTGATCAACCGCGAGCTTTCCTGGCTCGCATTCAACGAGCGCGTGCTCGAAGAGGCGAGCAACGCCAACCATCCGCTCCTGGAGCGTCTGCGCTTCCTCTCGATCTCGTCGTCGAACCTCGACGAGTTCTACATGGTCCGCGTCGCCGGTTTGAAAGGCCAGGTGGCGGCCAAGGTCGAGGTGCACAGCCCCGAAGGCATGACGCCGGAACAGCAGCTGGCCGCGATCCACGAGCGCGCCGGCGCGCTGCTGCGGCAGCAGACCCTCATCTGGCGCAGCCTCAAGAAGAGTCTACGGAAGGCCGGCCTCTTCGTGCTCGATCCCAAGGAATTGCCCGAGGACGACCGCGCCTGGCTCGAGAAGTATTTCCTCGAAAACGTCTTCCCGGTGCTGACGCCGCTCGCGATCGACCCCGCGCACCCGTTCCCGTTCATCCCCAATTTCGGCCTCACCATCGCGCTCGAGCTGGCGCCGATCGGCGGCGGCGAGCAGCTGAGGGCACTCGTGCGCCTGCCCAGCCAGCTCTCGCGCTTCATCCGCCTCCAGGGCAGCGAGATCCGCTACGTCTCGCTCGAAGAGCTCGTCATCCTCTGCATCAGCCACCTCTTTCCCGAGTGCAAGGTGGTGGCGCATGGCTGCTTCCGCGTCATCCGCGACAGCGAAATGGAGATCGACGAAGAGGCGGAAGATCTGGTGCGTACATTCGAATCGGCGCTGAAGCGGCGGCGGCGCGGCAACGTGATCCGCCTCACCGTCGAGTCGCGCATGCCGGCCCCGTTGCGCGAATTCGTCGTCGGCGAGCTCGAGGTGCTGCCGAGCGACGTGATCGAGGTCAGCGGATTGCTCGGCCTCTCCGACGTCGCGCACCTCATCACCAACGAGCGGCCCGAGCTGCTCTTCCCGCCCTACAATCCGCGCTTCCCCGAGCGCGTGCGCGAGTTCGGCGGCGATTGTTTCGCGGCCATCCGCCAGAAGGATTTCATCGTCCACCACCCGTTCGAGAGCTTCGACGTGGTGGTGCAGTTCCTGCGCCAGGCGGCGGCCGACCCGGCCGTGGTCGCGATCAAGCAGACGCTCTACCGCACGAGCCAGGATTCGCCGATCGTGCGCGCGCTCATCGACGCGGCCGAGTCGGGCAAGTCCGTTACCGCGATGGTCGAGCTGAAGGCGCGCTTCGACGAGGAGGCGAACATCCGCTGGGCGCGCGATCTGGAGCGCGCCGGCGCCCAGGTCGTGTTCGGCTTCATCAACCTGAAGACCCACGCCAAGGTCTCGCTCGTCGTGCGCCGCGAGGCGGGCGAGCTGCGCTCCTACGCGCATTTCGGCACCGGCAACTATCACCCGATCACGGCGCGCATCTACACCGACCTCTCGTTCTTCACGACCGACCCGGTGCTGTGCCGCGACGCCGCGCACCTCTTCAATTACATGACCGGCTATGCGCGTCCGGAGCCGATGCAGAAGCTTTCGGCGGCGCCGCTCGACCTGCGCGAGACGCTGGTCCAGCTCATCGCCGACGAGATCGCGCACGCCAAGGCGGGGAAGCCCGCCCAGATCTGGGCCAAGCTCAATTCGCTGGTTGACAGCGAGATCATCGACGCGCTCTACCGCGCCTCCACGGCCGGCGTGCAGATCGATCTGATCGTGCGCGGCATCTGCTGCTTGAGGCCGGGCGTGCCGGGCCTCTCCGAGAACATCCGCGTGAAGTCGATCATCGGCCGCTTCCTGGAGCACGGCCGCATCGTCGCCTTCGGAAACGGCAAGAAGCTGCCGAGCCGCGACGCAAAGGTCTTCATCTCCTCGGCCGATTGGATGCCGCGCAACCTCGACCGCCGCGTCGAGGCGCTGGTGCCGATCGAGAACGCGACCGTGCACCAGCAGGTGCTCGACCAGATCATGGTCGCGCAGCTCAAAGACGAGGCGCAGAGCTGGAGCCTCGCCGCCGACGGCACCTACAAGCGTGTGAGCCCGGAAGGGAAGGGCTTCGCCTGCCACCACTATTTCATGACCAACCCCTCGCTCTCGGGCCGCGGCAGCGCGTTGAAGAAGTCCAAGCCCAAGACCAAATTGCAGTGGACCGACGATTGAGTCCGGTCAGCGCGCTTCGTGCCGGCTTTGGCGATGGAAAGTGAACAGGAGGCGGGGGGGGGGGGGGGAGAAATTAATTATTAAAGGAGGACAGAGATGGGAGTTTATTTTGGGCGCCGGGCGGGGCGTTAGTTTTT
>JBKOUH010000220.1:0-3822 GCA_046723285.1 Pseudomonadota bacterium | reverse complement strand
GGCAGTCCCGAACAATCCGACAGTTGGGGCGAATACCAGCGCCATGTCGACATCCTGGTGAAGACGGGCCTCATCGAGGACGCCTCGAAGCTGTGGTGGGACGTGCGCCCGTCGGCGCGCTTCCCGACGCTCGAAATGCGCATCACCGACGTGCCGACGCTGATGGAGGACACGCTCACCATCGCCGCGCTTTATGTCTGCATTCTCCGGATGCTGTGGCGCCTGAAGCGCGCGAACCAGCGCTGGCGGCGGTACGCGGCGATGCTGATCGGCGAGAACCGCTGGCGCGCGCAGCGCTACGGCATCGACGAGGGGCTCGTCGATTTCGGCAAAGGCGAGATCGTGCCCTACGCGCATCTCCTGGGCGAGCTCGTCGAGCTCACGCGCGAAGACGCGGCCGCGCTCGGCTGCGCGGCCGACGTGGCGCGCGCGCCGGAGATCATCGCGCGCGGCACCAGCGCGCACCGCCAGCGAAAAACCTACGCACTCGCGCGCGCGGCCGGCGCCGACAAGCGCGAGGCGCTGACGAAGGTGGTGGACGCGTTGATCGCGGAGACGGTCGCGGACGTCGTCTAGCAGAACGTCAGGCGGCGTGGTGCTTGCCGACGATGTGGACCGTGCTCGCCTGCGCGCCCTTTTCCCCCGGCTCGGCAACGTACCGCACCGCGGCGCCCGGCTTGAGGTCGGCGAAGTGCTCCCCCACCACGCTGTTGCGATGGAAGTAGATTTCCTGGCCGTCGGCCGACGCGATGAAGCCGTAGCCATCGTCGGGAAAGATGCGCGCAACCGTGCCGTGGTCCTGGCCCTCGTGCGCCTTCACGTCGCCGCGCATGCGGCGGGTCTTATCCTCGAGCTGGCGCCGCGCCGCATCGAAGGCGTTCCGTATCGCGACCAGCGGATCCTGGTTCCATTGATGCCGCGCGGTGCTCGGCCGGACCGTGATTTCGCCGCGGCCAGGCACGACGAGATGGATGCGCACCTGATAGAGATTTCCCTTGTGCTTGTGCTTCTCGGGCGCGCTCACGACCACGCGGCAGGACGTTATCCGCCCGTGGAACTGCGTGAGATGCGCGATCTCGTCGAGGATGCGCTGGCGCACCGCATCGGAGGCGTCGACGTGTTCAAAGACGATTTTCGGTTCGGTTTCCATTTTGAACTTTCTTCCGGCCGCAGGACGCGAATGGCGAGGGAACGAGTACTTGTCTGGCATTGAAGCCGGCACGAGCATAACAGCGCATTGATCCGGATCAACGCATGCCCCGCCTTACGGCGTAACGCGACGCTGGCAAAGGAGGTTCCATGGCCCGCCTCGCCCCTTCCATGCTCGAAGCCGCCCTCGCGTATGTGGCGCGCGATTGGTCGGTCATCCCGATGACGCCGCGCGAGAAGCGCCCGCTCGTCGCCTGGCGCGAATTCCAGACGCGCCGCGCCGAACGCCGCGAGATCGAGGGATGGTTCCTCCGGTGGCCCGACGCGAATATAGCCATCGTCACCGGAGCCATTTCGGGGATCGTCGTCGTCGATATCGATCCCGCGCATGGCGGGACCGAGTCGCTCGCCCGCTTCGCGGCGGATCACGGCACGCTGCCGGACACGGTCGAGTGCCACACCGGCGGCGGCGGCCGTCATCTCTATTTCGCGCATCCCGGACGACCGACGGTCAACATGGCGGGCGTGCTGCCCGGCGTGGATTTGCGCGGGGATGGAGGCCTCGTCGTGGCGCCGCCGTCGGTGCACCCGTCGGGCCGGCGCTATGCTTGGCTGCCCGGCCACGCGCCGGACGAGCGCAGCCTGGCTCCGCTCGGCCCGGCTCTTCTGCATCTCATCGAGGCGCCGCCGGGCGGGGCCGGCCACCCGACGCAATATTGGATCGATCTCCTGCGCCGCGGCGTCGGCGAAGGCCAGCGCAACAACACCATGGCATCGCTCGCCGGCCACCTGCTTTGGCGCGAGGTCGACACCGACGTGGTGCTCGAATTGCTGCTGTGCTGGAACCGTGTGCGTTGCCGTCCGCCGCTGCCCGACGCGGAAGTGGCGGCGGTGGTACGCAGCATCACGCGGCTGCATCGTGGCGCGTCCTGAGCGGGAAACGCGGCGGCGCCGCGCTTGACGCAGATCAAGGCGCGTATCGGCGCTGCGTGAGAGAAGATATACGTTGCGCGGTGTGTGGGGCGCTCTTCGTGTCTCGGGTGCGTACGCGCCTCGAGACCCACGAGACGGCGTCCGACCTCGGCGAGCCGGACAGGAGGGCAACCCCCTCATGGCAACGAGGACACCGCGCGACGCCCCGTATCTTGACGATTTGCGGGCCGGGATTCCACAGCCCCGGCCCGCTCCCGTTTCGGCCCGCGGAACGCGCCCTGGACATCGGCGGCGGCGCGCCGCAGTTTATTGGCCGCATCTACGCCTCTGGCCGAGGACCGTCATGGACGACAAGACCCGCACCGAGCTCGAAGCCGCCGCGTTCCGCCGCCTCGTCAAGCATCTGCGCGAGCGCACGGACGTGCAGAACATCGATCTCATGAATCTCGCCGGCTTCTGCCGCAACTGCCTGTCGAAATGGTATCTCGCGGCGGCCGAGGAGAAGGGCGTGACGCTCAGCGACCCCGAGGCGCGCGAGATCGTCTACGGCATGCCCTACGAGGATTGGAAGAAGAAGCACCAGAAGGAAGCGAGCGCCGACCAGAAGGCGAAGCTCACGCACTCGCACAAGCATTGACGGCCTGAGACCTGCCGCGCGCCCGCCCGCCCGCGATGGCGACCGGCAAGCATGCGCTGATCATCGGCGGCTCGCTGGGCGGCCTTTTCGCCGCGGGCCTGCTGCGCAAGGCGGGCTGGACCACGACCGTGTTCGAGCGCTCAGCCGGTGCGCTCGCCTCGCGCGGCGCCGGCCTCGGCACCACGCGCGAACTCGTCGAAACCATGCGCCGCGCCGGCGCGCGCCTCGACGTGTCGATGGCCGTGCCGATGAACGGCTATGTCTGGCTCGACGCCGCCGGGCATGCGGTGCATGTGCAGGAACGGCTCAACGCCTCGAGCACCTGGTCGCGCGTCTATCTTCCGCTGCGCGAGGCGATCCCCGACGCCGACTATCGTGCCGGCATGAACCTTGAGCGTGTCGAGCAGCGGGATAAACGCGTCATCGCGCGCTTCGTGGGCGGCGCCGTCGCCGAGGGCGATTTGTTGATCGCCGCCGACGGCAACCTGTCGACAGTGCGGCGCCAGCTTATGCCCGCGATCGAGCCGCGCTATGCCGGCTACGTGGCCTGGCGCGGCATCATGGAGGAGCGCGAGGTTCCGCCCGCGATCCACCGCAACTACTTCGACCAGATCGCGTTCTCGTTTCCGGACGGCGAGATGTCGCTGGCCATGCCCGTTCCCGGCCACGGCGACGACACGCGGCCCGGCCACCGGCGCTATTACTTCATCTGGTATCGACCCGCCGGCGCATCGGCGCTGCGCGACCTCTGCACCGACGCCGACGGCGTGCACCACGGCGCGTCGATTCCGCCGCCGCTGATCCGCGCCGAGGTGATCCGCGCGATCAAGGAGGACGCGGCCCAGCGCTTCGCGCCCGATCTCGCCACGGTCATCGGCCGCACGGCGCAGCCGCTGCTGCAGGCGATCACCGATCTCGAATCCCCGCGGCTCGTCGCCGGCCGCGTCGTGCTGTTGGGCGACGCGGCGTTCGTGGCGCGCCCGCACGTGGCCGCAGGCGTCACCAAGGCGGCCCTCGACGCCGCCTGCCTCGCCGACGCGCTCAACGACGCTGCCGACATCGACGCGGCGCTGGCGCGCTACGAGCGCGAGCGGCTCGATTTC
>JBKOUH010000489.1:0-5947 GCA_046723285.1 Pseudomonadota bacterium | reverse complement strand
GGCCTGGGCGCCGCGCGGCGTGGGTGTCGCGAATTCGACGAACTCGGCGCCCGCCGTCGCTGCGAACGCCGCGAACAAGGTATCGAACCTTCCCGGCTGCACGCCGAAACCCTCGACCGGCGTAAGCGCCGCATTGCCGACGATGCGCAGCGGCGCCGAGGTCACGCCCCGCGCTCCGAGGCGCTGTAGCAGCATTGCCTTGTAGCCAAGCGCCGTGATCGCGCGCTGCAAATCGAAGAGCAGCGCCGTGCCGGGTTTCACGCCGTGCGGCCACTCCACACAAGCGTCAATCGCGGCGGCGGCGCGTTTGGTCGCGTCGATCGCGGCGTAGCCGACGGCGTCGGCTTCGGCCGTCGTGACCAGTGCGTCGATGACGAGCGGCTCCACGCCCTCGCGGCGCAGCAGCTCGGTGACATAGGGCGACATGGTGGCCCAGCGCGCGCTCGGGAACCGCTCGCGCGCGAAACTGAGGGCTGCCGCGCTTTCCACGACGACGATGTCAGTTGGCGACATCGCTTACCCGATCACCCGCGCCAGCGCGTCCGCGACGCGATCGACATCGGAATCGGCCATGGCGGGGAACAGCGGCAAGGAAAGAGCGCGCGCGTAATAGGCATCGGCGCCCGGAAGATCGAGCATCCCGTAGCGCGCGCGGTAGTAGGGCTGGCGGTGGACCGGCACGTAATGCACTTGGGTCCCGATCCCGGCCTCGCGCAGCCGGCGCATGATCTCGGCGCGCGATTTCCCGATGCCGGCGAAATCGATCAGCACGACATAAAGATGCAGCGCCGGCGTTCCCGCGCGAGGAACCGGCCGCACCGCCGGCGCGAGCCGGGCGAGCGCGCGGTCGTAGCGCGCCGCCAGCGCTTGCCGCCGCGCCACGAAGGCGGAGAGCTTCTTCAACTGGCTGATCGCCAGCGCCGCCTGGATGTCGGTCAGCCGGTAATTGAAGCCGGGCTCGGGCATTTCGTAGTACCAGGGATTGGCGGCGCCGGCGGCATCGAAGGCCTGGTCTTTCTCGGTGAACGCCTCCGGCGCACGCATCATGCCGTGGCTGCGCAGGCGGAAGAGGCGCTCGGCGAGCGCCGGCTGTTGCGTCGTGACCACGCCCCCCTCGCCTGCCGTGATGGTCTTAACCGGGTGCAGCGAGAACACCGCCATGTCGCTGTGGCGGCAATCGCCGACCCCGGAACCACCGACTGCGTGGCACGCATCCTCGACGACGGACCACCCGGCACGGCGCGCGATCGCGGCGATCCGCTCCATGTCGCAGACCTGGCCGCTGAGATGCACCGGCGAGACGGATTTCACCGGCCCCCGGCCCGCCTTGGCCGCCGCCTCGGCCGCGCGCGCTAGAGTTTCCGGCGTCATGAGGCCGTTATCAGGATCGACGTCGGCGAAGCAGACTTCGGCGCCGACATAGCGCGCGGCGTTCGCGGTCGCGAGGAAGGTCAGCGTCGGGACGATGACGACGTCGCCCGGGCCGAGGCCGAGCGCCAACGCCGCCAGATGCAGCGCCGCCGTGCCGTTCGCGCAGGAGACGGCGTGCGCCGCTCCCGTGGCGCGCGCGAAATCCGCCTCGAACGCCGCCACCGTCGGCCCCGTCGTGAGGAAATCCCCGCGCAGAGCCGCCGCGACCGCGGCGATGTCCGCCTCGTCGATGGTCTGGCGGCCGTAGGGAAGGAAGGCTTCAGCCAAAGCCGGCGCTCTTCAGCATGCGGCCGAGCGATTCGGCCGTGAGCCACTCGCTGTTGCTGTCGCTCGCATAGCGGAACTCGTCGGCCACCTTGGCGGCGCCATTGAGATCGAGGTGATCGCGCGTCCAGAACGGGAAGGCCGGCGCGATCACATAGCGGTCGGCGAGCTCGAGCGTGTTGCGCGCATCGTCGCTGGTGATCATCACCTCGTGCAGCTTCTCGCCGGGGCGGATGCCGACGATCTCGTGCGCCAAGCCGGGCGCTATGGCATTGGCGAGATCGACCATCTTCATGCTCGGGATCTTCGGCACGAAGATCTCGCCGCCGCGCATGAGCTTCAGCGACGAAAGGACGAAATCGACGCCCTGCCCGAGCGTGATCCAGAAGCGCGTCATGCGCGGATCGGTGATCGGCAGGCTCTTGGCGTCGTTGGCGAGCAGCCGCCGGAAGAACGGCAGCACGCTGCCGCGCGAGCCTACGACGTTGCCGTAGCGCACGACGGAAAAGCGCGTGCCGTCGCCGCCGGCGAGACTGTTGGCGGCGACAAAGATCTTGTCCGACGCGAGCTTGCTGGCGCCGTAGAGATTGACCGGATTCGCGGCCTTATCGGTGGAGAGGGCCACCACACGCTTGACCCCGGCGCGGAGCGCGGCGCGCACGACGTTCTCGGCACCCATAACGTTGGTGTGGATGCATTCGAACGGATTGTATTCGGCCGCCGGCACGTGCTTGAGCGCCGCCGCATGGATGACGACATCGACGTCGCGCATCGCCATTTCGAGCCGGTCGCGGTCGCGCACGTCGCCGATGAAGTAGCGGAGGAACGGGTAGCGCTCCTGCGCGAAGCGCTCCGCCATCTCGTATTGCTTCATCTCGTCGCGCGAATAGACGATGAGCTTCCGCGGCTTGTAGCGCTCGGCGGCGGCGGCGATGAACGCATGGCCAAATGAGCCAGTGCCGCCGGTGACGAGAATGCTAGCGCCGCTCAAATCCGGCGCGGGCGAAAGGAAATCCCTCATCGGGTCTCGCTGTGCTGTCGATGTGCGGCGGTCATTGCGCGGCGACCGCCAATTCGGTGCCGAGGTCCCCGCCTTGCTTGACGAAGGCGTTCGCGTACCAGCCGCCGCCGGCCACGAGATCGGCGTGGCAGCCCTCGGCCGCGATGCGGCCCGCCTGCATGACGACGATGCGGTCCGCCATCGTCACGGTCGAAAGCCGGTGGGCGATGACGAGGATCGTGATGTCGGTTTCGGCGCGGATGCGCACCAGCGCGTCGCGGAAGAGAGCTTCCGAATCGGCGTCGAGATTGCTGGTCGGCTCGTCGAGCAGCAGGATCGGCGCACTGCGCACCAGGGCGCGCGCGAGATCGAGGCGCTGGCGCTGCCCGCCCGAAAGCGCCGTCCCGCCGTCGCCGGCGAGCGTGTCGTAGCCCTTGGGAAGCGCCTCGATGAACGCGGCGGCATTTGCGAGCTGCGCCGCGCGGCGCACTTCCTCGAGCGTCGCTTCCGGCTTGCCGTAGCGGATGTGGTCGATCAGCGGCACGTTGAACACCTGCGGCGTCTGCGGCGCATAGGCGATGCCTGCGCGCAGGCTCGCGAGCTCGAACTGCTCGATGTTGGTGCCGTCGATGAGGATGCGGCCGGCCTGCGGATGGCGCAGGCGCGGGATCATGTCGAACAGCGTTGATTTGCCGGCGCCGGACGGACCGACGATGGCGGTGAGCCGCTGCGGCGCGATGGAGAGCGCGATGTGATCCAGAGCCGGCGCATTCGGGCGCGAGGCATAGGCGAAGGCGACGTTCTCGAAGACGATGCCCGAACGCACGCCCTCGAACCGCGCGCTGCCGCCGCGATCCTCGCGCGCCGCGCCCATCTCATCGAGCCGCGCGGTGATGAGCTCGTGCGCCGGCTTGCTCGCGCGATTGGCTTGGCGGGCGCGCGCCAGCTCTTTCGTCACCGGCAGCAGGCGCAGGATCATCACCAGGAAGAGGCCGATCTCCTCGATGCGCATTCCGAAATAGGTGACCGAGACAAAGATGAACGCGAAGGCCGCACCGATCACCAGCGGCTCGATAATCGCGTCGATGCTCGCCATCAGCGTGAACATTCGCACGAGCCGGCCGCGCTGGCGATCCGTGAGTGCGTTCATCTGCCGCGTCTCCGCGCGCTCGGTGCCGGCGAGCCGCACGAGGCGCACGAGGCGTAAGCGCTCGACGAGAAAGGCGGACATGCGCTGGTTCGCCAGCACCACTTCGCGCCCCGTGGTCTCCGATTTCTTCATCTGCGAGCGTAGCGCGGAGAGCGCCAGGCCGAACACCACCAGCGCGGTCAGCGTCATTGGCACCGAGAGCGCGAACAGGCCGGCGATGTAGATCGCGAACACCAGCGTCATGCCGATCACCGCGAGCGAGCCGAAGATGTAGTCGGCCGCGCGCTGCAGGTCGGTGGTGAGATCGTTGACGATGCCGCCGGCCTCGGCCCGGTCCTGATAGTCGCTGCCGGCATAGAGGAATTTCTCGAAGGCCTGGGCGCGCACGCGGGCGATCAGCCCCTCCTTGATGCGCGCCTGATAGCGCTGCCGCGCGAACGTCACGATCTGGCGCGCGACGAGGAACAGGAAGCTGTTGATCAGCAGGATGCCGAGCGTCGGCGCGAGGCCGAAAGCGCCATAGCCGCGCAGCAGCAATTGCCAATGCGAATATTGCTTCACCAGCGCCGGAATGTCGCCGCCCGCCTGGATGAACTGGAACACCGGCACCAGCAGTACGAGGCTCGCGAACTCCATCAGCGTGCCCGCGAGCTGGAATGCCAGCAGCACGAGCAGCACGCGCCGCCCCAACTTGAGGCGCGCGGCATCGCGAAGCAGCGAGGCGATCATGCGCCCTTGCCCCGCCCGGCCGTGCCCGGCGCGCGGTGGACCACGTCCGCCGCCTCGAGATCGTCGGGCCGGCCGATGTCGGTCCAGTATTCGTGGATCGGGAACAGGCCGATGCGCAGGCCGATATCGCGGCCGAGATTGAGCAGCTCGGGCATGTCGAGCGGACGGCCGCGCGAAACGAGGCCGACGAATTCGGGCGAGAGCAGATAGACGCCGGCCGCGACGTAGTTGGAGATGCGCGGCTTCTCCTCGATGCCGGCGAAGAGCCCGTCGGCGCCGTAGCGCACAACGCCGAACGGCACATCGACTTCGTAGCGCGCGACGACGACGGTGCCATCGAGCCGATGGCGGTTGTGAAATTCGTGGAGCGCGGTGAGATCCGCCTTGGTCAGCACGTCGCCGTTCATCACCAGGAACGGCTCGCGCGGCGTGCGGTCGCCGAGCATCCCGAGGATGCCAGCCGTGCCGAGGCGGTTCGGCTCGTGGATGATCTCGATCTCGGCCGTGCTGGAGCGCTCGGCGACGAAGCTCTCGATCTGCGACGCGAGATAATGCACCGAGATCATCACGCGGCGCACGCCGTTGCTCTCGAGCGCGCCCAGGATGTGGTCGAGGATCGGCCGGCCGCCGACCGGGAGCAGCGGTTTCGGCGTATTGCGCGTGCGTTCGCCGAGGCGCGTGCCGGGGCCGCCCGCCATGACGACGGCGGTGAGGATGCCGGTGCCGTCGCCGCCGACGAAGATGTGGCGCACGATGCGGTTCTCATCGACGACCGGAAGGAACGGCCGGCTGCTGCCGAGATTGGCGAGGCGCGCCTGATTCTCGACGGTTTCGCCCACGCGGCCGACCGTGGGCTCGCGCTGCATGCAGCGGCTTGCCGGCTCGTCGAGCCCGGCGCCCTGCAGCATCGCGCGGCGGATATCGCCGTCGGTGACGGTGCCGAGCAGGCGCCCCGCCTCATCGACGACGATCTGAAAGAGGTGCGGCGACGCGTCGATGCGCGCGAGCACCTCGCGGATCGTCGTTTGCGGCCCGCAGCGATAAGCCTCGAAGTCGTGGATCGTTTTCATGCGACGGGCGCCGCGATCGAGGGCGCGGGATCGAAATTGCCCGATTCGGGCGGCAGCCCCGCGGCGATCGCCGCCTCGGCCAGGCGCCAATCCGCGGGCGTGTCGATGTCGATCGTGCGCGTGCCATCCAGCACCAGCGGCAGGATCGCGCCGGCATAGACCGTGCCCTCGCGCCGCAGTGCCTTGGTGCGCGTCAGATACAGCGCGCCGTTCGGCACGTAGAGCGGCCGCCGCCCGTCCTCCGCACTCAACGGGCGCGCGACACCGTTTGCGCCGGCCGCGAACAGCCGCGCCGGCGGCAGG
>JBKOUH010000216.1:0-2648 GCA_046723285.1 Pseudomonadota bacterium | reverse complement strand
ACTGTGCTACATTGGCCCGGATCATTCGCCGCGCTGATCCGTGCTTTCCCCTCTCGGCTTCTCGCTTCTGCGCCGCCTCGCCGACGGCCAAGTTCATTCCGGCGAAGCGCTCGCCGCTGACAGCGGAATTTCGCGAGCCCGCGTCTCGCAGCTGCTCAGGGAGGTCGATGCGGCCGGATTGGCGCTCGAGCGCAGGCGCGGGCAGGGCTACCGCCTGCCCGATCCGTTGCCGTTTCTCGCGCGTGACTCCATCGTCGCCGCATTGGGCGCACGCGCCGCGGAACTCACGATCGAAGTGGCCGACAGCATCGATTCGACAAACAGCGAGCTCACCCGGCGTGCCGCTTCCCGCGACGTCCACGGGCATCTGCTGGCCGCCGAATGGCAGACGGCTGGACGCGGCAGGCGCGGCCGCGAATGGAGCGCGGTGATCGGAGGCAGCCTGAGCTTCTCACTCGGCTGGCGATTCGAACGAGGCGCGGGATTTCTCTCCGGCCTGCCGCTCGCGGTCGGACTGGCGGTGGCGCGCGCGCTCGAAGCCGGAGATTTCCACGGCGTCGCGCTCAAATGGCCGAACGACCTAGTTCACGGCCATGCGAAGCTGGGAGGCATTCTCGTGGAGCTCTCGGGCGATGCACGGGGCCCTACTCTCGCAATCATCGGGGTGGGTCTCAACGTCCGGCTGCCGGCATCGCTTCGGCGCGAGATCGCGCAACCGGTGACCGACCTTGCCGCGGTTGCTGCGCAGCGGGCGATCGATCGCACCGCACTGCTTGCGCGCATCGCGGTCGAGTTGATCGCCATGCTCAGGATCTACGCGATCGAGGGTTTTACGCCGTTTCGCGCCGCATGGCAGCGCCGCCATGCATTGCAGAGAAAACCGGTGCGGATCGTCCTGCCCGACGGCGGCGTCGTCCGCGGCCAAGTCGTCGGTGTCGACGCCGACGGCGCGTTGGTTCTCGACAGTGCGGGTCGAAGGTCGCGCTATTTCAGCGGCGAAGTATCGCTGCGCCGCGCATGATCCTCGCGCTGGACTGCGGCAACAGCCGTCTCAAATGGGGATTGGCCGCCCCTCACGGCTGGTTATCGCAGGGCAACATCCCCAATCAGGAAATCGGAACGCTCGCGCTGCGCGACTGGCAGAACCTGCCGCGACCGTCGCGCGTCGTCGGCGTCAACGTGGCCGGCGAAGCGACGCGCGTGCGCGTCGAAGCGCAGCTCGTGCGCTGGCGCCTTGCGCCGGAATGGCTGATCGCGAGCGAACAGGCGGGCGGCGTGTACAACCGTTATGCGCGACCGTCGCAGCTCGGCGCCGACCGCTGGGCGGCATTGGTGGCCGCTCGCCGCCGCGTGAGCGGCGAATTGTTTCCGTCGTCCTGCGTGGTCGTCAACGCCGGCACCGCGGTCACCGTCGACGCGCTCGACGGCGAAGGCGTGTTTCGCGGCGGCATCATCCTCCCGGGCTTGAATCTGATGCTGCACGCGCTCGCCGAGAACACCGCCGCGCTGAGGATGGCGCCCGGCCGTTATCACGATTTTCCGATCAATACGGCGGACGCGCTCGCGTCCGGCGCGATGCAGGCCGTTTGCGGCGCTATCGAGCAAGTGCGGCGACGTCTCGATCCCGAAGGCACGGCGCCCAAGGCGTTTCTCTCTGGCGGCGCCGCTGCCGACATCGCGCCGCATCTTACCGAGCCGGTGGAGGTCGTGGATAATCTCGTGCTCGAAGGCGTGCTCGCCCTGGCCGAGCTCACAGACTGAAGCGACTCTCAACATGAGAACGCTGGTGTTTCTTCTTCTGCTCGCGAATCTGACGCTGTTCGGCTATATCAAGCTCGACAGCCTGAGCACGGGCGAGGGCGTTCGTCTGTCGCAACAGGTCCAGCCCGACAAGATCGTCCTGCTCTCGCCGCAGCAGGTCGCGGCGCTCGGTCCAGCCAAAGTGTCGGCGCTCGCCGACGTCTGCGTCGAATGGGGGCCCTTTTCCGACAATGACAAGTCGCGGGCCATGTCCGCGCTCGAGCCGCTCGATCTCGCGAAGCTGATGACCCAGAAGAAAGTCGAAATCGTCGCCAATTACTGGGTGTTCATCCCTCCGGCGCAGAACAGGTCGCTCGCCGACCGGCGCCTGGAGGAGCTGAAGTCGCAAGGTGTGAAGGACCTGCTTCTCGTCGACAGCGGACCGCAGCGATTCGCGATCTCGCTCGGCGTCTTCAGGACCGAGGACGCCGCGCAGGCGCGTCTGGCGGCGCTCGAAGCGCAGGGCGTCAAGACGGCGCAGATCGGTCCGCGCGTACAGTCGATCGCGCAGACGGCGCTGGTCGTGCGCGATCCGCCGGCGCCGGCGGTCTCGCGCCTGAAGGAGCTGCAGGCGTCGTTTCCTGCGACCGAGATCAAGATCGGCACATGCGACAAGACGGCGTAGCGGTCGCGGCGAACGCGTCGAGCGCCGCGGCGCTCCGCCAGGCCATCTCTGCGGACGACATCGAGCTCGCACGCGGCCTTTTCGTCGAATACGCGCAATGGCTCAAGGTCGATCTGTGCTTCCAGGGTTTCGACCGGGAGCTGGCGACGTTGCCTGGAGCGTATGCTCCGCCGCGCGGGCGGCTGCTGCTCGCGGGAACGCCGGGACGGGCCTTCGGCTGCAT
>JBKOUH010000202.1:0-4382 GCA_046723285.1 Pseudomonadota bacterium | reverse complement strand
ACCAGGAACGCCTGGCGCGCGCGCTCGCCATGCTGATCAACGTGCTCGATCCCGAGATCATCGTCTTGGGCGGCGGCGTCTCGAACATCGCGGCGCTCTACGCGGGCGTGCCGGCCCTCTGGGGGCCGCACATTTTCTCGGACCGCGTCGCGACGCGGCTCGTGCCGGCCGCGCACGGCGATTCGAGCGGCGTGCGCGGCGCCGCGCGGCTCTGGGGGCCCGGCGAGGCGCCGTGAACGGCGCCTATTTCATGATCTCGAGGAAGATCAGGATCATGCCGACCACCGAAACCGCCCACGACGCGGTCCTGAGCCAGGGAATGCCCGCGACATAGATCAGCGCGTAGGCGAGCCGCGCCCAGAAGAAGATCTGGGCGCCGAGCAGGACCATGCCCCCGGTCTTGCCGGCGAGGTGCGCGACGATCACCAGCGCCGCGAACAGCACGAGGTTCTCGATCATGTTGCGATGCGCGCGCTGCGCGCGCCCGGCCCAGCCGGTGAGCACCGGCACATCCTCGCGGTTGCCCGCCAATTTCACGAGGCCGACTTGCAGCGTGGCGCCGCTCACCGCGAGCAGCACCTGGGCGAACATCAAGACCACGGACCAAACCAGCAGAGATAGAACAGGCGTCATCTTCCCCCTCCATCGTGCGCTATCGCGGATGCGAAAGACCGCCAGTATAGGGCGGCCACGGCCCCGGCCCAACCCGCGGATTGGGGGCGGCGGCCGAGGCCGGCGACGCACATCTCCGGGAGCTCGCCGAGGCGCATTAACCACGCGGCGAACGCTTATGCCGCACCCGACGTTAACATTCGTCAATGTCTGCCGGCGCGTTTGTCGTTTGAACTGCGATTTGAAATCGGGGATTCGCGGTAAGGGTACGAACGTGGTCACCCACAAGATCGAGGCGGAGCCGGAGGTGTACGGCGCCGCCACTTATCTCATCATCGTGCACATGGTCCGGAATTTCGCCGGCCGCGATGTCGCGTCGCGCCGCGTCTGGACGCAGCTGCTCGAGACGGCCGCCCGCGACGCCGAGAAGCTCAACGACGATTTCGGCAAGAAGGTCGCCGCCCTCATCCGCCGCGTGCTGATCATGAAGCCGCTGCTCGACACCAGCAAAAAGAACTAGCGCGGAAGCGACACGGCGCCCCTCTTGCGTCGACGGCCGCGGGACTGTCTATCCTGCCTTTGCCGGCAAAGACCGAGGAGTGATCGATGGCAAATCCGATCGGCGCCACCACATGGGCGATTGCCGAAGGCTACATTCCGGGCGGCAGCACCGGAACGACCGAGGCGCTCACGAGCCACGAGACCGTGTGCATCTTGAATGCCGGCGCGCGCGACACCGAGGTGCGCATCACCGTCTACTTCGCCGATCGCGATCCGGTGGGACCCTTCCGCTTCGCTGTGAAAGCGCGGCGCACGCGTCACATCAAGTTCAACGACTTGAAGGACCCGGCATCGATTCCGCGCGATACCGACTTCGCCAGCATCATCGAGGCCGACCAGCCGATCGTCGTCCAGCACACGCGCCTCGATTCGCGCCAGCCCGCGCTGGCGCTCATGAGCACGATCGCGTTTCCGGCGGGGTAAGCCGGCGGCATCAGGATTCGGACGGCGCCTCGGCCGGCTTGAACTCGCCGCCGTCGAACACCAAGGAGCGCGCCGGCTGCCCGGCCGTGCGCACGATGCGGTAGCGGCTGGTGGCGCGGAAATTGGCGTAGGAGTTCTTCTCGACCGGGACGCCGATGACCTTGCCGGTGGCGACGTTGACCATCAGCAGCGCCGAGCACTTCTCGCCGCAGGTCGCGTAAATGATGCGGTAGGTGCCGGCGAAATTCGGCCCGGCCTCGACCGCCTTGGTGACGCGCTCGCGGTCCGCCGCGCTCAGCGCGGCCGCCACCGGGTGGCTCGCGAAGTCCACATCCTTCTTGGCGCCGGTATAGACCTCGGCCGGGTATTTGCCGAAATCCGCCATGTGCTGCGGCGGCATGCAGGCGAGCGCGGGCGAAGCCACGGCGAGGGCCAGCACGCAAGCGGCGGCGGCGCGGGTCAGGCGGGTCATGGGAGCACCTCAGGTTGAAGCGAAGCGGCCCTCGTCGTGGCGCGCGCCCGGGGTTTTTCTGCGGCGGAATTGGCGCGCCGCGCGGGAGGGTCGTGGCGGCAATAAGGCTGTCGTTTAGCGCGTGGCCGGCGCTTGCGCAGTGAACGAATTCATAGCGCGCAATAAATGCCGGCCCGCGGTGAGCACCGTCACTGCGGCGCGGGCGCGTCCGCCTTAAGCTTGTTGTAACGATCACCATTGGAGCACCGCCATGAGCCCGCTCGACGTCCGCGTCGTGACCGCCGCCGTGCTTGGCGCTGTGGTGATCGTTCTCGCCATCGTCCTCCGCAACAAGTTGCGCGCTGAGGGCGGTCAATATGTCGTTACGTTTTCGGTGATCCTGGGCATCGTCGTCGGCCCGGCGATCGCCCGCTTCATCGAGCGGCTGCTTTAGCGCCCTCAGCGCGCCTGCTTGGGGTCGAGCGCGTCGCGCAGGCCGTCGCCGAACAGATTGAAAGCGAGCACGGTCACGAAAATCGCGGCGCCGGGCCAGATCGCCATCCACGGCGAGGTCTCGAAGAAACGCTGCGAGGTGAACAGCATGACGCCCCAGGACGGCGCCGGCGGCTGCTGGCCCAGCCCGAGGAACGCGAGCGCCGCCTCGGCGATGATGGCTTGGGCGATGGCGAGCGTCGCCTGCACCAGCAGCGGCGGCACGACGTTGGGGAACACGTGGCGCAGCGCCACGCGGAGATGCGGATTGCCGAGCGCCCGCGCCGCCTCGATGTAGTCCTCGACCTTGGTCGCCATCACCTGGCCGCGCGTCAGGCGAACGACGATCGGCGTGGCGGTGATGCCGATCGCGATCATCACGTTGGCGAGCGAGGGCCCCAAGAACGCGGCCAGCGCGATGGCGAGGATGAGGAACGGGCACGCCAGCATCGCATCGGTCATGCGGCCGATGAGGGCGTCGAGCCAGCCGCCGACATAGCCGGCGAGCAAGCCGATCGGCACGCCGATCGCGAGCGCGATCGACACCGAGATGACGCCGGCCAAGAGCGAGGCGCGCGCGCCCCAGATCACGCGCGAGAGGATGTCGCGGCCGTTCTCGTCGGTGCCGAACCAATGCGCGGCCGAGGGCGCCTTGCGAATCGAGCCCCAGTCGGTCGCGATCGGATCGTAGGGGGCCACGTAAGCGGCAAACACCGCGAGCGCGATCATCAGCAGCACGACGGCAGCACCGAGCACTGCGCCCTTCCGCTTGAAGAGGCGCCGCAACGCCCGCCGCCCCGGGCTCATCGGCTCCGGCGCCGCCGCCGCCTCGATCGCGATCGTGGCCGCGCCGTTGCTCATGCCTGTACCTTGCAAAAGCGGAAGGGAACAGGAGGCGTGGAGGCGTGGAGAAGTGTGAAAGCGCGACTTCGCCGCGCAGACATGTCTTCTCTACGCCTCCAAGCCTCCTGTTTCCTTTGCTTCGTTGCGCGCGCGATCACGGTCGTCAGCTCCGGAGGCGCGGGTTGACGAGGACGTAGGCGATGTCCGCGAGGAAATTGAGCGTGATGTAGACCGTGGCCGTCACCAGCACGACGCCCTGGATCACGAAGTAGTCGCGGTTGAACACCGCATCGACGACGAGCTTGCCGAATCCGGGCACGGTGAAGACCTGCTCAGTCAGGACCGCGCCCGAGAGCAGCGTGCCGAGCTCGAGCGCGCCCAGCGTGATCACCGGCGTGAGCGCGTTGCGAAACGCGTGCTTCATCACGACCTTCCGCTCGTAGAGGCCCTTGGCGCGCGCGGTGCGCACGTAATCCTGCGCCAGCACCTGCAGCATCGCGCCGCGCGTGTGGCGCATGATGACGGCGGCGATCGCATTGCCGAGCACGAAGGCCGGCATGATCATGCGCGCCATGTTGCCCCATAAATCCTGGCCCGGGCTCACATAGCCGCCCGGCGGCAAGAGGCCGAGCGTCAGCGAGAAGAAGAAGATGAGGAGGAGGCCGAGCCAGAAATTGGGCGTGGAGATGCCCCAGAGCGCGATCACGTTGGCGGCGTAATCCCAGACCGTGTCCTTCTTGACGGCGGAAACCCCGCCCATCGAGATGCCGATCGTGAGTGCGATGACAATCGCCATGCCCGCGAGCTGGCCCGTGACCGGCAGCTTCTGCAGCACGAGGCGGAACACCGGCTCCTTGATGCGCAGCGATTCCCCGAGATCGCCTTGGAACACGCCGCGGACCCAGTAGTAGTACTGGACCGGAATCGGCTCATCGAGGCGATACTTGGCCTTGATCTCGGCGATCGCGGCCGGATCGCGCTCTTCGCCGGCCATGACTGT
>JBKOUH010000201.1:0-4050 GCA_046723285.1 Pseudomonadota bacterium | reverse complement strand
ACATGGCCGCGCGCACCGGCCGCGTCTCGGTGCCGGGCGTGATCGAGACCCGCGCCGAGCCGATCATGAACCCCGTCACCGGCGCGCCGCACCGCGCGCGCGTCGTGCTGCCGGAAGGCTTTGAGTACCACGAGGCCGAGTATTGCAGCTCGACGGTGAAATCCCAGGCGCCGATCGTGCACGACTGGGCCGGCCGCCACGCCCACATCGCCAAGCTCGACATGGGTCCCACAGGCGCGCGGCATTGAGGCGCGACGACGCGATAGATCGCGCGACCGATTTCAAGATCTCGAATTTTCGTGTCGTCCCCGCGAAAGCGGGGACCCATGCCGGCGCCGGAAAATCCGTCCAGCTTCACCCACCGCGCCGACGCCACCCGTCTGAATCACCGCGCTTTCCTGCGCGCATCCGTCGCCGGATGGATGGGTCCCCGCTTTCGCGGGGACGACAAGTTTGGTGCAAGCGACCTTCGGCGGACCACGCTATCCGCCAGAGGGGTAGGAGGCGCTACGTCTTCCCGCCCGCGTCGGGCGGCGGCGTGGCGCGCTGGGTGCGCTTCGGCAGCAGCGTGCGTAGACGGCGGAAGAGGCGGCTGCGCGGCTTTTCGGCCGGGCGCGGGCGTCGCGTAAGTCCGGGTCCGGTGGGCGAGGCGGTCAACTCAAGCAAGCGCGTGTGATAGCGCTCGAGGCCGGGGCGGTGGCCGATGCTGATGAGCGTGGCGCCGGCCAGCTCCTCGTCGAAGATCGACATCACCCGGCGCTGATTCTCCTCATCGAGCGCGGCCGTGGCCTCGTCGAGGAACACCCAGCGCGGCCGATGCAGCAGCAGCCGCGCGAAGGCGAGGCGCTGCTGCTCGCCGACCGACAGGAGGCGGTCCCACCGCTCCTCGCGGTCGAGCAGTGGCGCGAATTCCGCGCAGCCGACGCGGACGAGCGCGGCCTTCAGCACCTCGGTCGAGAACGCGTCGGGAGCCGAGGGATAGGCGAGCGCGGTCCGGAGCGTGCCGAGCGGGAGATAGGGGCGCTGCGGCATGAACATGATCGTCTCGCGCGGCGGCAGCAGGATCGTGCCGGTGCCCCACGGCCAGAGGCCCGCGATGGCGCGGAACAGCGTGCTCTTGCCCGAGCCCGATTCGCCGACGATGAGCACGCGCTCGCCGGGGCCGAACTCCGCCGTCGCCTCTTTGATCAGCACCTGGCCGTCGGCGAGGAGGACGCTCACGTTGCGGAACGCGAGGCGGCCCTCCGGATGATCGGCGATCGCGATGCGGCTCGCGCTGTCGTTGATCTCGTCGAAGCTCTTGAGCGCCTCGTGGAAGACCACGACACGGTGGAGCGAGGCGCGCCAATCCGCGATGCGCGCGTAGTTGTCGACGAACCAGCGCAGCGCCTGCTGCACCTGGTTGAAGGCGCCGATCACCATCATGAGCCCGCCGAGCGTGAGCCCGCCGTAGAAATAGCCGGGCAGCGCCACCACTGTCGGTACCACGATGGCGATCCAGCCATAGCCCGAGGTGATCCAGGTGAGCCGCGCCACCCCGAAGACGATGCGGCGCATCGCGAGGAGCACGGCGGCGAAGGTCTTGTCGATGTAGCGGCGCTCGTCGCGCTCGCCGCCGTAGAGCGCCACCGCCTCGGCGCTTTCGCTGACGCGCACGAGCGCGAAGCGGAACTCCGCTTCCTTCTCGTAGCGCTGGACGTGGAGGCCGATCAGCGGGCGGCCGACGCGCCAGGCGAACCACGAGCCGATTCCGGCATAGAGCAACGCGCACCACACCATGTAGCCGGGAATGACGATATTCTCGCCGCGGAACGGAAGCGCGATGCCCGACGACAAGAACCAGAGCACGCCGACGAAGGTGCCGAGCAGCAGCACGTGATGGACGGCGCCGATGACGATGTCGGCGGTGAGCTCGGTCAAGTGGCGCACGTCTTCCTGCATGCGCTGATCGGGATTGACGCCCGCCGCCGAGGCGATGCCGAGCCGGTAGGCGCGGTGCGGGACGAGCCAGACGTCGAGCAGGCGCCGCGTGACCGTCGCGCGCAGGCGCAGCTTCAGCATCTCGTGCATCCAGGTCTGCGCGACGACGAGCACGAGCAGGAAGCCGGCGATGGGAAGGAAGATCAGCAATTGGCGGCCGACCTCGGGCAGGTTCTTCTTCTCGATGCCGTTGAAGAAGTCGCCCTGCCAATTGTTCAGCCGCACTTGGCCAATCATGTTGAGGATGATGACGGCGACGACGCCGCCAGCCAGCGCCAGCGCCATCCAATGCCGTGGCGCGCCGCGCATATCGACGAGCAGTGCGAATGCTTCGCGGAAGCCCGAGCGCAGCGGCGCGCCATCGCCTTGCTGTTCGCGCTCGGGCGGAACGGCGAAGGCCGGCACGCCGTGCACGGCGGGGGCGATCGCCGGGCTGGGCGGCTCGGGCGGCCCCGGTGTTGGCGGCGTCTGGGGCGCCACGGGAGGCCCGTCGGCACGCCGCGGCGCGGCGCCATCGCGGGTGCCCGGCGGCGGCCGTGTTCTCGTGTCGTCGTTCCGTTTATCCGCCATGCCGCGATCTGATTCCGTGCCTACGCGCGGCCGAGCCCGGATGTTGCCGGCACGCGGGCGCGAATATGGAGCAATGCGGCCCCGGCGGAAACGCCCGCCGGCCGCACCTGCGGCGATCCGCGCGACATTAGCCCTTCCGCCGGCCGCCTATTTCGGCCCGGCGTAGAGGCGGCCATCGCGGGCGAAGGCGCCGAGATCGGGCGCCGACGCGCCGGCGTCGGGCGGCCTGCAGCGCAGCGTCCCGCGCTGGCGGTTGGCCCACTCGACGACGCAGCCCTTGCCGATCGCGGGGCTGTCGCCGCCGAGGCGGAAATCGCCCTTCTCGGGGGCGCGAAACTGGGGATCGGCCGCGATCGCCGTCTCGCGCCGCTTGCCAACCGCGAGGAAATCCGCCGGAAAGGCCTTGTTGCTGATGTTGTGGCGGAAATCGTAGATGCGCGGATTAGCGGCCTGCGTCGGATCGATGCAGCGCATCAGCATCGCGCGGCCGTCGTCGGTGAGGACGTCGCGCATGTTCCGGCAATCCTCGATGCCGGCGCTCAGCTCGATACCGCAGAGCGAGTTGGGATCGGCGCTGACGCCGCACCCGGTCATCTGCATCGCGTTGTTCCAGTAGCGGATGCGCCCGCTCTTGGCCTCGCGCAGCAGCGGAATGCGCACGTACCAGCTGTTATGGAAGACGTAGACGTTCTTCTCGAGCGCGGCGCCCTCGCTGCCCTCCTTGATGATCGTGCCGAAGCGCGAGCGCGAGCACACGAAGGCGGCGCGCTCCTCACCCGAGCGCTCGATCGGGCGATAGCCGCCGTTCTGGAAATCGACGCGCACGGCCCGCTTGTAGCGGGGCTCGTCGCGGCAGTCGCGGCCGGGAATGTCGGTGTACCAGCCGACATTGCCCCAGATGTAGATCGGCCCGCCGGCCACGTCGTCGAGCGAGAACCAGGCGTGGCTGTTGACGATGCGGTTGCGCGCGATTGTCCAGTTGGCCGCGCGCGTTTCGGGCTCGACCGGATTATCGCGGATGTAGATGAAATCGTTGTCGACGACCTCGACGTCGCGGTTGACCGAGTCGCGGCAGGCGCGGATGCGCTCGCAGGTGTCGCTCGCCACCATGCGGATGCCGTTATAGGCGTTGGTGACCTTGTTGCCGCGGAAGACAACGCCGCCGGCGATGTCGATCGAGCCGAACAGCCCGCCGTTCATGTGCTCGTACCAGGTGTCGTGCGTGACCGCCCAGGGGATCGTGGTCCAGACGACGCCGGGGCAATCGAACGAGGCGCCGACCGCGCGGCAGGGCGCGGGCTTCGCGGCGCCGTAGCCCGAATCGTCCTGAATCCAGTCGTTGTTCTCGATCGTGAACCCGCGCGCGGCCGCGACCGGCACATGCAGCGCGGTGGCGAAAATCGCGTAGGACGAGCCCTCGATGAGACTGCCCGCGACGCGGACATTGGCGGAATCCGCGATGAACACCGCCGACACCCAGCAATCCTTGAAGTGCAGGTC
>JBKOUH010000490.1:0-4925 GCA_046723285.1 Pseudomonadota bacterium | reverse complement strand
GTGGCGAAGGAAGGCATTCGCGTCGTCGGCGTAGCCGCGGGATTGACCGACACGGATCTTCACGCCGCCGGCGGCGAGCCGAACCGCGCGCGCGCGATCGGGCCGCAAGTGCCGCTCGGCCGCGCGGCGCAGCCGGCCGATATCGCCGAGGCCATCGTGTGGCTGATGTCGGATGACGCGCGCTATTGCACGGCGACGACGCTGCGCGTCGGAGGCGGGCGATGAGCGCCAACGATCGCCCTCGCGATCGCGGAGTCGTCCTGATTACCGGCGCCAGCCGCGGCATCGGCGCCGCCACCGCGCGCCTCGCGGCCAAGCGCGGCTACGACGTCGCCGTCAACTACGTGTCGAACGAAGCGGCGGCGAAGAAAGTCGTCGGCGAGGTCGAGGCCGCGGGGCGGCGCGCGATCGCGGTCAAGGCCGACGTCGCGCGCGAGGCCGACATCCTCGCGATGTTCGCCGCGGTCGACGAAAAACTCGGACGCATTACGGGCCTCGTCAACAATGCCGGCATCTTCGCCAAGACCGGCCGCGTCGAGGACGTCGCCGCCGAGACGGTCAAGGCCGTGCTCGATCTCAACGTGCTCGGCGCTCTGCTCTGCGCGCGCGAGGCGGTCAAGCGCATGTCGACCAAGCGCGGCGGCATGGGCGGCGTGATCGTGAACGTCTCGTCGGGCGCCGCCACGCGCGGCAGCCCCAACAGCTACGTCTGGTACGCCGCCTCCAAGGCGGCCCTCGACGCGATCACGCTCGGCCTCGGCCTCGAAGTGGCCGGCGAGGGCATCCGCGTCGTCGGCATGGCCGCGGGCGTCACCGAAACCGACATCCACACCGCCGCCGGCGGAACCGGCCGCTTGGCGCAGATGGCCAAGATGGTGCCGCTCGGCCGCGTGGCGCAGCCCGACGAGATGGCCGAAGCGATCCTCTGGCTGATGTCCGACGCCGCGCGCTACGTCACGGCGACGACGCTGCGCGCCGGCGGCGGGCTTTAGTCCGCGCCACGCCGCCGCACCCCGATCCCGCCATGTCCGGTTTCGCTTTGCAGGCGCTTTTCGCCATCATAGATTTCCGCGCTCTTCAAGGCCGCGCGCGGCGCGGCCAATCCCGCGACAACTAAGGGCAGGGAACGCTCGGCATGGACATGCTGCTGGAAGGCGCGTTTTGGGTGGCGCTTTCCCAAATCATGCTCGTCAACATCGTGCTGTCCGGCGACAATGCCGTGGTCATCGCGCTCGCCTGCCGCAATCTGCCGTTGAAGTATCGCAATCCGGCGATCTTCGTGGGCAGCGGCGGCGCCATCGTGCTGCGCATCATCTTCTGCGTCATCGTCGCGTGGCTGCTGCAGATTCCCTACCTCAAGATCGCGGGCGCGCTGTTGCTGTTCTGGATCGGCATCAAGCTCATCACCGAGGACGACGAGGGCGGCGGCGAAGACAGCGTCGCGGCCAAAGCCAATCTCTGGGGCGCCGTCCAGACCATCATCATCGCCGACGCGGTGATGAGCCTCGACAATGCGATCGCCATCGCCGCCGCGGCCGAGCAAGCGGGCAAGGGCAACGAATTCCGAACCTGGACGCTGATCACGCTCGGCCTCGTCATCACGATCCCGATCATCGTCGTCGGCGCCACGATCATCATGCGCATCATGCAGCGCTATCCGATCGTGATCCTGATCGGCGGCGCGCTCCTGGGCTTTGTCGCCGGCGAGATGCTGATTACCGACCAGGCGCTGCATCATTGGGTCGAGGGCCACGCGGGCGCCTGGTTCAAGCCCGCGCATGCGCCCGGCGGCGAAGCCTATGCCGCGTGGCTCAAGGACACGCTGCACTACATCGAGCTCGGCGCCGGACTCGCCGGCGCCGTCGTCACCATCGTGATCGGCCGCTGGCTCTTGGCGCGCGCGGCCAAGCGCAAGGCCGTCGATCTCGCCGCCGCGCCCAAGGGCCCGGCCGTCGATCTCGCCGCGCCGAACAGCGCCGACAGGAAGGAATAGGCGATGCAGGGCAACATCCTGGTGCCGGTCGACGGCTCGGAGAATTCCGATCGCGCGGTGCGCTTCGCCATCGAGTTCTTGAAAGGCGGCGGCGGCAAGCTGCATCTCCTGAACGTGCAGGCGCCGGTCGGCGGCGGCGTGCGCGCCTTCGTCAAGAAGGCCGACATCGAAGCCTATCACCGCGAGGAAGGCGAGAAGGCGCTGATGAGCGCGGTCAAGATCGCGGCCGACGCCGACATGCCGGCGGAAAAACACATCAGCATCGGGCGGCCCGGCGAGCTTGCCGCCGAGTTCGCGACGCGCGTCGGCGCGGTGATGATCGTGATGGGCACGCGCGGCCACACCGGCCTCGCCGGCGTGCTCATGGGCTCGGTCGCGCGCGAAGTGATCGCCCGCGCCGACATGCCGGTCTGCCTGGTGAAATAGTGCCGCACGATCTTGCTTCCGGCGGCCGGCAGAGTTCCGACATGAGCGAAGGGCCGTTGTTCGCCTACCGCGCGCGCGTCGCCGAGGGCGCGCTCGTCGGCGATCCGGCGCAGGAGCTGGCGGCGGAAAAGCTTCAATCGCTGTTCCATGCGTTGAAAGGCTATCGTCCGCGCCAGGCCGAGACGTGGAAGGAGCGCTTCGGTCTCGGCCGGCGCGCCGATGAGCCGCCGGCGGGCCTCTACATCTTCGGCGATGTCGGCCGCGGCAAGTCGATGCTGATGGACTTGTTCTACGCATCCGCGCCGGTCGAGAGGAAACGCCGCGTGCATTTCCACGAATTCATGCTCGAGATCCACGCGCGCCTGCACGCCTTGCGCACGGCCAATGGAAAACGCGCAGACGATCTCTTGCCCGCGATCGCGCGCGACATCGCCGGCGAAACCTGGCTGCTGTGCTTCGACGAGCTCCACGTCGCCAACATCGCCGACGCGATGCTGCTGGGACGCCTGTTCGAAACGCTGTTCGCCGAGGGCGTCATCGTCGTCGCCACTTCGAATTGGCCGCCCGACGAGCTCTATTCCGGCGGCCTGCAGCGGGAGCTGTTCCTGCCGTTCATCGCGCTGGTCAAGGCGAGGCTCGACGTCCTCCATCTCGAAGGCCGCCTCGACTACCGCCTCGCGCGGCTCATGAGCATGAAGGTCTATCACGCGCCGCTCGGCTCGGCCGCCGAGCGCGCTCTCGATCAGGCGTTCCGCGATCTCACCGACAACGCGCCGAGCGCGCCCGATTTCCTGAACGTGATGGGCCGGCGCGTGCCGGTGCCGGCCTCGGCCAAGGGAGTGGCGCGCTTCCGCTTCGCCGATCTCTGCGAGCAGCCCTTGGGCCCGACCGACTTCATCGCGATCGCCAACGCGTTCCACACCGTGATCCTGGCCGGCATTCCGCGCCTGGCGCCCGAGCGGCGCGATACGGTCAAGCGCTTCGCCACGCTCATCGACGTGCTCTACGAGCGCAAGATCAAGCTCGTCTGCTCCGCCGCCGTGCCGCCGCACGAGATCTATCCGGCCGGCGACCACGCGTTCGAATTCCGCCGCACCGCCTCGCGCCTTATGGAAATGCAGAGCGTCGGGTATTTGTCGGCGGGGAATTCCTAGGCGCGCGCGGCGCGAGTATGTGCGCCAGCGCCGCCCGCGCTGCTTTGCCGAGGCTTAGCTCCATGTCGATGACCGCGTGCGGCAGCGGCACCGGGAAATCGGGCGGGTGCTCCTGCAAGTGCGCGGGCCAGCGGCCGAGCTTCACGCGGTCGCGCTTGGCGTTGCGCGCCGAGACGCGGCGGCGCAGCGTCTCGGGCGCGGCCACGCATTTCAGGCACACGAGCCGCGCGCCCGCGGCGCGCGCCAACGCGCGCATGCGCCGGCGCCAGGCCGCATCGCGCATTTGCGTGACGTGCGGCACGTCAAGCAGCACCGAGTTCCCGGTCGCGAGATTCAGGCGCGCGAGCGCGTAGAGGCCATCGAAGAAATCGGGCCGCGCGCGCTTGAACGCGGCGCTGTCGCGATCGTGCGGGAAGAAGGGCTCGATCACCGCGTCGCTGTTGAGCCACGCGGCGGCGAGGCGGCAGAGGAGCGCGCGGGCCAGAGTCGACTTGCCCGCGCCCGGCGCGCCGCACACCAGGATCAGCGCCGGCGGCGTCAGCACGATCTTCGCCATCGCGCTAGTCCGGCCGCATCATCGTGAACACCTTGTCGACGCGCACGTAATCATGCGCGCCGAGCCGGCCGATGAGCTGCAGTTTCTTCTGGTCGACGATGCCGGCCGTGAGCACGCGCTCGTCGATGTGGATGCCGACGACCTTCCCCAGAACGATCATGTTCGGCGCGTAGCCTGGCACCGAGAGCGTCGGATAGACCGCGACCGTCACGCATTCCAAATGCACCGGCGCTTCCTTGACGCGCGGTGGCCTCACCAGCTCGGCCTTCTCCTTGGCGAGGCCGGCGAAATCGAACTCGTCGACATCGGCGGCGACTCCGGCCGAGCTCGCGTTCATGCCCTGGCGCGTCTCCCACGTCGCGATGTTGACGACGAACTCGCCGGTCTCGCGCGCGTTGATGACGCTGTCCTTCATCGGCACGTCTTCGCCGCGTCGCGCCGGCCGCGGCCCGCCCGAGAAGATCACCTGCGGCGGCGCATAGGAAACCGCGTTGAAGAAGGAATAGGGCGCCAGGTTCGGCCGCCCGTCGCGGTCGAGCGTCGAGATCCAGCCGATCGGGCGCGGCGCCACGATGCTGTTGAACGGATTGTGCGGCAGCCCGTGCTTCTGGTCGGTGCGGTAGAACATGGCCCGAAGGGGGTTGATGGGGACGGTGCGAAAGCGGGATTAAGCATGCGCGGCAAACAAGCGGAAGTCATTGCTCCGCGCCGGTCGGAGAGCGGGGTTGCGACGCGGCGATAGCCACTCCTGGCCGCCGCGCGTATACTCCGCGGCGAGGCGCCTTTTCCGTGGAGC
>JBKOUH010000073.1:0-12662 GCA_046723285.1 Pseudomonadota bacterium | reverse complement strand
CTTCCGCGGCCAGGTGCTCCCGCATTTCATCGCCGGCAAGCATCACGCGGGCGTCTCGGGCAAGACCTTCGACAATCTGGCGCCGGCCGACAATTCGGTGCTGTGCAAGGTTGCGGCGGGCGGCGCCGCCGAGATCGATCTCGCCGCCAAAACCGCGCGCGCGGCGTTTCCGGCGTGGCGTGCGATGTCCGGTGACGACCGGCGCGAGCTGTTGCACGCTTTCGCCGACCGTATCGTGGCGCGTGCCGAGGAGATCGCGCTGGTCGAGAGCGCGGATACCGGCCAGGCGATCCGCTTCATGACCAAGGCCGCCGAGCGCGGCGCCGAGAATTTCCGCTTCTATGCCGATCGCGCGCCCAATGCGCGCGATGGGCTCTCGCTGCCGGCGGAGGATCACCTGAACTTCACGGTGCGCGAGCCGATCGGCCCGGTCGGCGTGATCACGCCGTGGAACACGCCGTTCATGCTCTCGACCTGGAAGATCGCGCCCGCGCTCGCGGCCGGCTGCACGGTCGTGCACAAGCCGGCCGAATGGAGCCCGCTCACGGCGCTGCTGCTCGCCGAGATGGGCAAGGAGGCGGGGCTGCCCGACGGCGTGCTCAACACCGTGCACGGCCTCGGCGAGCACGCGGGCAAGGCGCTGACCGAGCATCCCGACATCAAGGCCATCGGCTTCGTCGGCGAGTCGGCGACCGGCAGTCGCATCATGGCGCAGGGCGCCGCCACGCTGAAGCGCGTGCATTTCGAATTGGGCGGCAAGAACCCGGTGATCGTGTTCGACGACGCCGATCTCGACCGCGCGCTCGATGCGGTCGTGTTCATGATCTACAGTTTGAACGGGGAGCGCTGCACGTCGTCGAGCCGCCTGCTCGTGCAGCGCGGCATCTACGATGCGTTCATCGCGCGCGTCGCCGAGCGCGTGCGCCGCTTGAAGGTCGGCCATCCGCTCGACCCGTCCACCGAAGTCGGCCCGCTCATCCATCCGCGCCACTATGAGAAGGTGATGACCTTCATGGCGGTGGCCGAGAAGGAGGGCGCCACGATCGTGGCCGGCGGGGGTCGCGCGGCCGGCGCCGACAAAGGAAACTTCGTGGCGCCGACTCTCTTCGGCGGCGCGCGCAACGCGATGCGCATCTCGCAGGAGGAGATTTTCGGCCCTTGCCTGACCGCGATCCCGTTCGCCGACGAGGCCGAGGCACTCGCCATCGCCAACGACATCCGCTATGGGCTCACCGGCTATGTCTGGACGCGCGACGTCGGCCGCGCGCATCGATTGGCCCTCGGGCTCGAGGCCGGGATGACCTGGGTGAATTCCGAGAACGTGCGCCACCTGCCGACGCCGTTCGGCGGGATGAAGGCGAGCGGCATCGGCCGCGACGGCGGCGACTATTCGTTCGACTTCTACATGGAGACGAAGAACGTCTGCGTGGCGCTCGACCGGCACCGCATCCCGGTGCTGGGCGGCGCCGCGAAGCACTGAGGCATCGCGCCATGGGCCGCGTCGCGCTCGCCGCCAAGGTCACGCACGTTCCCTCGATGTATCTCTCGGAACTGCCGGGCAAACACCATGGCTGCCGCGCGGCCGCGATCAGCGGGCACAAGGAGATTTCGCGGCGCGCGCGAGAGCGCGGCGTCGATACGTTCGTGGTGTTCGACGTGCACTGGCTCGTCAACAGCGGCTATCACGTCAACAGCAACGGGCGCTTCAAGGGCGTCTACACCAGCCACGAGCTGCCGCACTTCATCCAGAACATGGACTACGAGTATCCGGGCAATCCGGCGCTGGGCGACGCGATCGCCGAGGCGGCGAACAAGCGCGGCATCAAGACCCGCTCGCACAAGATCGACAGCCTCACGCTCGAATACGCGACGCTGGTGCCGATGCGCTACATGAACAGCGACCAGCGCTTCAAGGTCGTCTCGGTCGCCGCCTGGTGCAATTGGCACACCTTCGAGGAAAGCCGCGCGTTCGGCGAGGCCGTGCGGGAGGGTATCGCGGCGAGCGGCAGCACCGCGGCTGTGCTGGCGAGCGGCTCGCTCTCGCACCGCTTCCACGATAATCGCGACGCGGAAGAGGGCATCCACACGATCAGCCGTGAATTCTATCGCGAAGTGGATCTTCGCGTGGTGAAGCTGTGGCGCGAACGGCGCTACAAGGAATTCCTCGCCATGCTTCCCGAATACAACGCCACCTGCCTGGGCGAGGGCCACATGCACGACACCGTCATGCTGTTCGGCCTGCTCGGCTGGGACAAGTATCAGGGCGAGTGCGAGATCGTCACCGACTACTTCCCGAGCTCGGGCACCGGCCAGATCAACGCGGAGTTCCACCTCTGATGTCCAACGTCGCGCCGCTCCGCATCGAATTCCCCCCGGAAGAGCGCGCGCTGCGGGTGCAGCTCGCGGCCGCCTATCGCATCTTCGCGATGCTGGGCTGGACCGAGCTCATCTACAATCACATCACGCTGCGCGTGCCGGGGCCGGAGCGCCATTTCCTCATCAATCCGTTCGGCCTCCACTATTCCGAGGTCACCGCCTCGAATCTCGTGAAGATCGACCTCGCGGGAAAGCCGGTGGCGCCGACGCGCTGGCCGGTCAATCCCGCCGGCTTCACCATCCATGGCGCCATCCACGCCGGTATCGACGGCGCGCATTGCGTGATGCACACGCACACGACGGCGGGCATGGCCGTCGCCTGCAGCCGCGCCGGCCTCTCGATGAGCAATTTCTATTCGGCGCAGCTTCACGGCAAAGTCGCCTACCACGATTTCGAAGGCATCACGGTTCATGCCGACGAAGGCCCGCGGCTGCTCGCGAGCATCGGCAGCAGGCCGGCGGTGATCCTGCGCAATCACGGCCTGCTCGCCTGGGGCGATTCAATTCCGCGCGCCTTCGCGATTCTCTGGCTGCTCAACCGCGCCTGCGAGATTCAGCTTGCTTCGACCGCGATGGGGCCGGTGATCGAGATTCCGGAGGACATTCAGCGCAAGTGCACGGCGGATTCGCTGCAGTTCGACCCGCGCTTCGGCGCCGGGCGGGATGTGTTCGACGCGCTCACGCGCATGATCGACAAGGCGGATCCGAGCTATCGCGAGTGAGCGCCGCTTGATTCTCGATTCTAATCAAGGTTAGACACGGACAAAGCCTGGAAATCATCGCAAAATCGGGAGGACGACATGAAGCATCTCAAGACGTTGCTGCTCGCCGGCGCGGCCGCCGCCGTTGCCGCGGCGCCGGCATCGGCCGAGACCAAGCTCATCTTCGGCTCGTGGGCGCCGCCGACACATCACATCAATGCCGACGTGCTGCCCACCATGGGCAAGTGGATTCAGGAAGCGACCAAAGGCCGCGTCACGTTCGAGATCAAGTACGATCTCGCGCCGCCGCCCGGGCAGTTCGACGCGGTGCGCGACGGCGTGCAGGATGTCGCCTGGATCTTCCACGGCTACAATCCCGGCAAGTTCGTAGCCACGCAGGTGCTCGAGCTGCCGTTCCTTGGCGCCGGCGCCGAGGCCGGTTCAGCCGCCTATTGGCGCGTGCACCAGAAGTATCTCGCTAAGGCGGACGAGCATAAGGGCGTCATGGTGATCGGCCTGATGACGCACGGCGCCGGCGTGATCCAATCGCAGCGCCCGATCAAGAGCTGGGCCGATCTCAAAGGCATGAAAGTAAGGTTGCCGGGCGGCATCGCCTCGCGCGTCGGCGAGGCGTTCGGCGCCGTCGCGGTCAGCGTGCCGGCGCCCAAGGTCTACGAGACGCTGTCTTCGAAGGTCGCCGAAGCGGTGTTCATGCCGGCCGAGACGCACAAGAGCTTCCGGCTCGCCGAGGTCACGAAATACATCCTCACCGTGCCCGGCAATCTCTACGACGGCAGCTTCGCCATCATCATGAACCCCAAGAAGTTCGAGAGCCTTTCCAAGGAGGACCAGGACGCGATCATGGCGGTCACCGGCGAGAAGATCTCGGCTTATGCCGGCAGCAAATGGGCGGCCGCGGACAAGGTCGGCTACGAGACGGCCAAGGCCGCGGGCACCACGGTGAGCGAGGCGACGCCGGAGATGGTCGACCAGCTCAAGAAAGTCGCGGCCACGCTCGAGGCGGACTGGATCAAGCGTGCCTCGGGCAAGGGCTACGATCCCGCCGCCGCGCTGAAGGAGCTGCGCGAGACGGCGAAGGCGCTCGACAAGAAATAGGCGAACGGGCGGGCGCGCCGGAGCCGATCCGGCGCGCCTCTCGCGGTGGGGGTGGGGCGTGAACGACGGCGCGGCACAAAAGGCCGGCTTCGGCCATTGGCTCATTCGCGGGCCCGATACGTTGGCGGCGGCGATGCTGCTGGCGCTCACCGTCGTCACCTGCGTCGACGTGATCGGCCGCGAGCTCTTGCGCGCGCCGATCAAGGGCGCCGACGAACTCACCGTCGTCTTCATGGCGATCAGCGTCTACGCCGTGTTCGGCAGCATCACCTGGCGCGAGGATCATGTCTGCGTCGATCTCATCGACATGGTGTGGCCGAAGCCGCTCATCGGCGCGCGGCAGATCGCGCTCAATATCGTCGCGGCGGCGTTCATGGCCGCGGTGACGTGGCGCGTCTGGATCGTGGCCGGGCGCCTCACCGGCGACGGCGAGGTTACCGAGTATCTCCGCATTCCGAAGGGCCCGCTCGCCTATCTCTTCGCCGCGATGTGTGCGGTCGCGACGCTGTGCCTGTTGGCCAACTGCGTGCGTTATCTCGCCGGACGCGGACCGCAACAGGCCGCGACGAGCGATCTCGAAATCGGCAAGCATCGCATCGATTGATGACGCGGCCGTCCGGAACGCGGGGATAGGGGACGGTCATGGACGTCGTGCTCATCGGCTTCGGCGTATTGCTGGCATGCATTTTTCTTCGCATGCCGATCGCCTTTGCGATGGGCGCCGTCGGCTTCTGCGGGCTCTGGTACATCCGCGGCTGGGTTCCGGCGCTCGCGAGCTCGGCCGAGCGCTTCATTTCGTCGGTGCAGAATTACGAGCTCGCGGTGCTGCCGATGTTCATCCTCATGGGTAACCTGGTCGCGCGCGCGGGCTTCTCGCACGAGCTTTATGCTTCGGCGCAGACGTTCCTCGGGCACCGGCGCGGCGGCCTCGCAATGGCGACGGTCGTCGCCTGCGGCGGCTTCGCGGCCATCTGCGGCTCGAGCCTGGCCACGGCTGCCACCATGTCGAAGGTGGCGCTGCCCTCGATGCGCGCGTTTGGCTACAAGGACACGCTCGCCACCGCCTCGATCGCGGCCGGCGGCACGCTCGGCATCATGATCCCGCCGTCCACCATCATGGTGATCTACGGCCTCATGACCGAGACCTCGATCAACCAGCTCTTCGCCGCCGGATTCCTGCCCGGCTTCATCGGCGTGCTGCTCTATATGGGCGCCATCCAGTGGTCGGTGTGGCGCGACCCCGCGGCCGGGCCGGCCGCCGAGCGCGCGCCGTGGCCGGTGCGGTTCAAGGCGTTGAAGTCCGTCTGGGGCGTGCTGTTCCTGTTCGTGCTGGTGATCGGGGGTATCTATGCCGGCGCCTTCACCGCCAACGAGGCGGCCGGCATCGGCGCCGGCGGTGCCCTCCTGCTTGCGCTCGTCAAGCGCGTACCGTTCAAGGCGCTGCTCGACGTCTTCATCGACAGCGCGCGCACCTCGGCGATCCTGTTCTTTGTGCTGATCGGCGCTCTAATCTTCTCGAATTTCATCAATGTCGCGGGTTTCCCCGAGGCGTTGAAAGGCTATGTCACCGGCACCGGCCTCTCGCCGCAGCTCGTGATCCTGCTCATCCTCGGCATCTACATCATTCTCGGCTGCATCCTCGAAAGCCTCTCGATGATTCTCCTGACCGTGCCGATCTTCTTTCCGCTGGTGCAGACCCTGGCGCCGGGCCTCGGCATCGATCCCAAATGGATTCTCGTGTGGTTCGGAATCATCATCGTGATGGTGACCGAGATCAGCCTGATCACGCCGCCGGTCGGCTTGAACGTCTACGTGCTCTCGGGCGTGGTGCCCGGCTTGAAGACGACTACGGTGTTTCGCGGCATGATGCCGTTCATCTCGGCCGATTTCGTGCGCCTGGCCGCGATCACCTACATTCCCATCATCTCTCTCGTTCTGCCGCGCCTCTTCTACGGCAAGTGACGGCGCGCGGCGAAAACCCGGGATCCAAGACATGAGCGCCAATCTTCTCGCGATGAACGACGAGCTCTACGCCTATCTCGATTCGGTCAGCGACCGCGAGCCGGCGGTGCTGCGCGCGCTGCGCGAGGAGACGCAGAAAGACCCGCGCTTCAACATGGCGGTTTCGCCGATGGAGGGGCAGTTCCTGGGCGTGCTCGTGCGCATGCTGGCGCCCAAGAAGATCTGCGAGGTCGGCGTCTATACCGGCTACAGCTCGCTTTCGATGGCGCTGGCGCTCCCGCCCCGCGCGCACATCTGGTGCTTCGACGTGAGCGAGCCGTGGACGAGCGTCGCGAAGAAGTACTGGAAGGCGGCCGGTGTCGACAGCCGCATCACGCTGCGCCTGGAGCCCGGCGCCGAATCGATGCAATGGCTGCTCGATACGGGCCATCGCGGCACCTTCGACCTCGTCTTCGTCGATGCCGACAAGCCGAGCTATCCGAAATATTGGGAGCTCGCGCACGAGCTGTTGCGGACGGGCGGCACGATCATCGCCGACAACACGATGTTCCAGTCGTTCGTGCCGCCGCGCATCACCGATGCGGATGTGCGGGCCAAGATCGCGAACCGTCCGCCCGCGGTGCAGGACGAGATCGTGGGATCGCTTCACGCGATCCGCGCCTTCAACAAGCAGGTGCACGCCGACAAGCGCTTCGCCATCTCGCTGGTGCCGGTCGGCGACGGCATGACCTTCGCCGTGAAGCTCTGAGGCGGACGGTGATCGTCGCCATCATCGAGTTCCACATCCGCCCGGGTGCCGACGCGCTCTACGCCGCCTGGGCCGAAAAGCTGCATGCGCGCGTCAGCACGATCGATGGCTTCATCTCGGTCGAGCGCTTCGAAAGCCGCACCCGGCCGGGCACCTGGCTCTCGCTCTCCTACTGGCGCGACGCGGCCGCGCTCGCCGCGTGGCGGCGCGATCCCGAGCACATCCAGGGCATGGCCGCCGGCAAGCGCGACGTTTTCGCCGATTACCGCATCGTCGTGGCCACTGTAGAGCGCGACTACGCGTTCGCGCATGCCGCGGAGGCGGGCCGGCGGGTGGGGAATTAAGAAAAAAAGGAGAGGGGTTTGCGCGTCTATCGGGGCACGTTCAAGGTCGAGTGGGTGCATTGCGATGCCGCCGGCATCGTCTTCTACCCGCAGTTCTATACGCTGTTCGACCAGGCGACCGAGCGGCTGTTCACCGCCAACAAGCTCTCTTACGCGGAACTCTCGCGCGATTTCGATTCGCCCGGCATGCCGCTGCTCGAGACCGGCGCCAAATACGCGAACGCCTCGCGGCTCGGCGATACGCTCGCGATCGAAAGCTGGGTCGAGAGCTGGGACGGCAAGACCTTCCTGGTCAAGCACAAGCTCACCCACGCCGATGGGCGGCCCGCGCTCGAGGGATTCGAGCGACGCGTCTGGATCAAGCGCGACGCCGCGCGCCCGACCGGCTTTCGCGCGGTCGAGGTGCCCGAGGCGGTGAAGTCGCGGTTCGTGGATTAGGCCGGCGAGGCGCTCAAACGACCATCTGCGCGATGAACCAGGCCTTGCACAGGACAAGGCCGAGCGCGACTGAGCTGCCATAGAGGATGATCGAGCGGGACTTCTTCAAAGCGTCGTACATGGTCGCTATCTCCCCGAACGCTTGCCCCCGGAAAGGGCCCCGTTGCAGTGGAAATCATGCGCCGTGCCGGGTAAACGAAAGATAAAGCCGAACGCCCGCGGGGTGTCGCAAAACGGAGGCCGGAATGGCTGCCTATCTCATTGTTTACATGACGGTCTCCAATCCGGAGCAGTTAAAGAAGTACCAAGCGGTGACGCCCGCGGCCGTGGCCAAATACGACGGGCGCTTCATCGTGCGCGGCGGCCCCAAAGTCACGGTCGAAGGCCCCGACGAGCACCGGCGAATCGTCGTCGTCGAGTTCCCGACTTTCAAGCGCGCGCAGGAATTCTGGGATTCGCCCGACTACCGGGCGGCCACCGAGCTCCGGAAGGGCGCGGCGACGTTCAGCGCCGTCATCGTCGATGGGGTGGCGCCCGCTTAGCCGCTGACGCGCATCGCGTCGCGTTGACAAGGGGCAGGGGCGCCCCTAATTTTGCTGCCGTCGGGCCGCTCCTGCGTTGAGCGGCCGCTTTTGTTCGGATTAGGCGCTATGAAAGTCGTAAGCTCGTTGAAGACGCTCAAGAACCGGCACAAGAACAGCAAGATCGTTCGCCGCCGCGGCCGCGTCTACGTCATCAACAAGACCAACCCGCGCTTCAAGGCCAAGCAGGCCTAGTAGAGCGACGGCCGCGTCGGGGCGCGTTGCGCGCGCCCTAGTCTGAGCGTGCCGGGTGGAAGCAGGGGTGCACAGGCGCGCGCCCCTACGGTTTTCGGCGTCTTGCCTCCCCGTCCCAATCACCCCATCCTCAGGGCATGAAGATGCCCGCACCGGACGAGCGCGTGCTCGCCCGCCGCGCCGAGATCGCGGCGGCGCTGCGCCGGATCGTGCCAGGCGAAGGCGTCATCGATAGCGAGGAGGGCCGCCGGCCCTTCGAGTGCGACGGCCTCACGGCCTATCGCCAGTTGCCGATGCTCGTCGTGCTGCCCGAACGCGCGGCGCAGGTGAGCGAGATCCTCAAATACTGCAAGCGCGAGGGCATCAAGGTGGTGCCGCGCGGCGCCGGCACGTCGCTCTCGGGCGGCGCGCTGCCGCTGGCCGACGGCGTGCTCCTGGGCCTCGGCAAGTTCAACCGCATTCTCGAGATCGACTACGCCAACCGCTGCGCCGTGGTTCAGCCCGGCGTCACCAACCTCGCGATCACTCAGGCCGTCGAGCGCGAGGGATTCTATTACGCGCCCGATCCCTCGTCGCAGATCGCCTGCACGATCGGCGGCAACGTCGCCGAGAACTCGGGCGGCGTGCATTGCCTGAAATACGGCATGACGACGAACAACGTCTTGGGCGTCGAGCTGGTGATGATGGATGGCGCGATCGTGCGCCTCGGCGGCAAGCATCTCGATGCGCCGGGCTACGATCTTCTGGGCGTGGTCATCGGCTCCGAGGGCATGTTGGGCGTCGTCACGGAGGTGACGGTGCGCCTCTTGAAGAAGCCGGCCACCGCGCGCGCGATGCTGCTCGGCTTTCCCTCGAGCGAGGCGGCCGGCGACGCGGTCGGCGCCATCATCGCCGCCGGCATCATCCCGGGCGGCATGGAGATGATGGACAAGCCCGCGATCCACGCCTCCGAGGAATTTGCGCATGCCGGTTATCCGCTCGACGTCGAGGCACTCTTGATCGTCGAGCTCGACGGGCCGGCGGTCGAAGTCGACGATCTGGTGGCGCGTGTCGATGCCATCGCGCGCGGCAAGGGCGCAACGGCCGTTCAAGTGAGCCGCAGCGACGAGGAGCGATTGCGCTTCTGGGCCGGCCGCAAGGCGGCGTTCCCGGCCGTCGGCCGCATCTCGCCCGACTATTACTGCATGGACGGCACGATCCCGCGCCGCCGCCTGCCGGAAGTTCTCAAGAAAACCGCCGAGCTCTCGGCCAAGTACCGGCTCCGCGTCGCCAACGTCTTCCATGCCGGCGACGGCAATCTGCATCCGCTGATCCTCTACGACGCGAACAATCCCGGTGAGCTCGAGCGCGCCGAGGCGTTTGGCGCCGATATCCTGCGCCTGTGCGTCGAAGTCGGCGGCGTGCTCACGGGCGAGCACGGCGTTGGCGTCGAAAAGCGCGATCTCATGCCGGCGATGTTCAGCGAGACGGACCTCGCGCAGCAGGAGCGGGTGAAGTGCGTGTTCGATCCGGATTCGCTGCTGAACCCCGGCAAGGTCTTCCCGACGCTCCACCGCTGCGCCGAGCTCGGGCGCGTCCACGTCCATGGCGGAGAGACGCGCTTCCCCGACATTCCGCGTTTCTGAGGCGCCCGTGGGCGACACGCTCTCGCCGAAGAGCGCCGACGATGTCCTCGCCGCGGTTCAAGACGCGCTAGCCGCCGAGCAGCCGCTCGAAATCGTCGGCGGCGGCACCAAGCGCGGCTGGGGCCGGCCGGTCAAAAGCAACCGCGTCCTCGATCTTTCGGGCCTCGCGGGGGTGACGCTCTACGAACCCGAGGAGCTCGTTCTCTCCGCCAAGGCCGGCACGCCGATGGACGAGATCGAAGCTTTGCTGGCCGAGCGGAAACAGATGCTTGCCTTCGAGCCGCCCGATCTTGGCGGCATCTATGGCTTGCCGACGCCGCCGCCCGCGGACGCACGACTCGGAAAATCTCTCGTGAGCGAAGTCCTGCCGAGCGGCGTCGTGCGTCCCTATCCGCGGCAAACGCTCGGCGGCGTCATCGCCTGCAATCTCTCGGGGCCCCGCCGCATCAAGGCCGGCGCGGCGCGCGATCACTTCCTTGGCTTCAAGGCAGTAAGCGGCCGCGGCGAGGCGTTCAAGGCCGGCGGTCGGGTGATGAAGAACGTCACCGGCTACGACCTGCCGAAGCTCCTCTGCGGGTCCATGGGCACGCTCGCGGTCATGACCGAGATCACGGTCAAAGTCCTGCCCGCGCCCGAGAAGGCGCGCACCGTGCTCGTGCTCGGCCTCGACGATGCCCGCGCGCGCGATGCGATGGCCGCCGCGCTCAATTCGCCGCACGAAGTTTCGGGCGCCGCGCATCTGCCGCGCGCGGTCGCCGCGCGCTCGGGTGTGAGCTACGTGCGCGGCGCCGGCCACGCGGTCACGGCGACCCGCGTCGAAGGCTTCGGCCCCTCGGTCGAGGCGCGCTGCAAGTCGCTGCGCGAGCTTCTCGCCGCGTTCGGACCCGTCGAGGAGCTGCACACGATGAACAGCGCGAAGCTTTGGCGCGAAATCCGCGACGTGGCGCCGCTGCTGCCCGTTTCGTCGTTGAATCTGTGGCGCCTCTCGCTGCCGCCCGCCGCCGGCGCGGCGGTGACGGCCTCGCTCGTGTTCGGCGACGGGGTGGCGACCGAGTCCTATTTCTACGATTGGGGCGGCGGGCAGGTGTGGCTCGCGATGTCGCCTTCAAAGGCGATGGAATCCGCCACCGCCATCCGCGCGGCGGTGACACCCACCGGCGGCTACGCGACGCCGATGCGCGCCGCGGAGGCAACGCGCGAGCTTGTTTCGAATTTCTCATCCGAGTCCCCTGCGCTGGCGGCGATCGCGGCGCAGCTCAAAGAGGCATTCGACCCCAAGGGCATTCTCAATCCGCGACGCATCGGCGCTGCGCCGGGCCCGGGTTAGCAACGCGATGCAAACCGCATTTACCCTCGCGCAACTCGCCGATCCGGGCATCAAGGAAGCGGACAAGATCCTGCGCGCTTGCGTGCATTGCGGGTTCTGCACCGCGACGTGCCCGACTTACGTGCTGCTGGGCGATGAGCGTGATTCGCCGCGGGGGCGCATCTATCTGATCAAGGACATGCTGGAGAAGAACCGTCCGGCCGATGCCGTGACGGTCAAGCACATCGACCGCTGCCTCTCCTGCCTCGCCTGCATGACGACGTGTCCCTCGGGCGTGCACTATATGCACCTCGTCGATCACGGCCGCGCCCATATCGAGCGCACGTATAAACGCCCGCTCGGCGACCGTCTGCTGCGCCGGCTGCTGGCGGACGTGCTGCCGTATGCGGGGCGATTCCGCGCGGCGCTGACGCTCGCGCGCTTCACGCGGCTCTTCGCGCCGCTGATGCCGGCGCGGATGCGCGCGATGCTGGCGCTGGCGCCGCGCCGGCTGCCGCGCCGCTCGTCGCTCGACCGGCCGCAGACGTTTCCGGCCCAAGGAGTCAAGAAGAAGCGCGTGGCGCTTCTCGCCGGCTGCGCGCAGCGCGTGCTCGATCCCGAGATCAATGCGGCCACGATCCGCCTGCTGACGCGGCATGGCTGCGAAGTGGTCATCGCTTCCGGCGCCGAATGCTGCGGGTCGCTCGTGCATCACATGGGGCTCGAGGATCGCGCGCATGCGCAAGCCAGGCGCACGCTCGATGCCTGGTGGCGCGCGCAGGAGGCGGCGCCGCTCGATGCGGTCGTGATCAACACGTCGGGCTGCGGCACGACGATCAAGGACTACGGCTTCATGTTCCGCACCGATCCGGCCTACGCGGCCAAGGCCGCGAAAATCTCGTCGCTGGCGCGCGACGTGACCGAGCTCATGGCCGAGATCGGTCTCGAAGGCGCCGCGGCGCCGGAAAAGCTCGCGGTCGCCTATCATTCGCCTTGCTCGATGCAGCATGGGCAGAAGATCGTGGCGCAGCCCACGGCGCTGCTCGCCGCGGCCGGCTTTGCCGTGAGCGACATTCCCGAGGGGCATCTCTGCTGCGGTTCCGCCGGCACCTACAACATGCTGCAGCCGGCGCTGGCGCGGCAGCTCGGCGCGCGCAAGGTCGCGAACATCGCAAGCGTCAAGCCCGACGTCGTGGCGACCGGCAATATCGGGTGCATGGTCCAGATCGGCGGCGGCACGCGCATCCCGGTCGTTCACACCGTCCAGCTC
>JBKOUH010000115.1:0-2826 GCA_046723285.1 Pseudomonadota bacterium | reverse complement strand
GTTCCGCGGCGAGCACCTGATCTCGATCTGGGCCGCGTTCACGCCGGTGACTAAAGCCTCGAGCGGCGTCGAATACATTAAGGGCTCGCACCGCTGGGGCAAGTTCTATCGCCCGGTGACGCCCGACGAGGATCCTGCCTTCGCCAATCCCGATCTCGAGCCCTGCCCCAATTTCAGCGAGCGCCAAGGCGATGCCAGTTTGAAGTTCCTCTCCTGGGACCTCGAGCCCGGCGACGTCGTATGCCATCACCCGCTGACCGTGCACGGCGCCGGCGGCAACAAATCGGCGACGCAGGGACGCATCGGGCTTTCGGTCCGCTTCTTGGGCGACGACGTGCAATGGGATCCGCGGCCCTACACGGTCAAGATTCCGAACCCGCCGAAAGTGCCGAACGGCGCCTATCCCGCCGACGACGCGGTGTTTCCAATCATCTGGGAGCGCCCGCGCGCGGCGGCGGAATAGACATGCCGGCCAAGGTCCTCGCCTTCTCGGGCAGCTCGCGCAAAGGCTCGCTCAACAAGAAGCTGCTCGCGATCGCGGTGCGCGAGCTGCGCGCGATGGGCGCCGCGGTCACCGAGATCGATCTCCGCGACTTCAACCTTCCGATCTATGACGGCGACATCGAAGCCGCGGGATTTCCGGAGGGCGCCCAGCGGCTGCACGCGATCTTTAAGCAGCACAACGCGCTCCTGATCTGCACGCCCGAATATAATGGCGGCGTGGCGCCGCTGACCAAGAATGCACTCGACTGGGCGTCGCGCCCGATGAACGGCGACCCGAACCTCGCGGCGATCATGGGCAAGGCGGTGTCGATTCTGTCGGCGGCGCAGGGCCTCGTCGGGGGCTCGCGCCAGCAGGCGCAACTCCGCGTCTCGTTCCAGGTGATGCGCTGCATCAGCGTGCCCGAGACGGTGAACATCCCGCTCGCGCACACGGCCTTCAACGAGGATGGCTCGCTCAAGGACAAGGCGACCCACGACATGGTCGTGCTCGCGGCGAAGAGCTTGAAGAGCGTCGCCGACAGGCTGAACCCGTGAACGAGGTCCGCGCCGCCGCCAAGGCAGGCCCGAGCGCCGCAGATCTCGTCGCCCGCGCGCGGACGCTCGCGCCGGTCATGCGCCGGCGCGCGGTGGCGGCGGAGCAGCTCGGGCGTTTGCCGGACGATACCGTGCGCGACTACGAAGCGGCCGAGCTCTGCAAGATTTGGATACCGAAGCGCTTCGGCGGATTCGAGCTCGATCTCGAAGCCGGGCTCGAGACCTGCTGGGAGGCGGCCAAGGGCTGCGCCTCTTCGGCTTGGTGCCTTTCGGTCTGGCAGCAGCATTCATGGATCGTCGCGCACTTCCCCGAACTGGCGCAGACGGAATCGCTCGGCGCCGATGCGAACTTCCACATCGGCTCGGTGCTCTCGCCGCGCGGCAAGGCGAAGAAGGTCGACGGGGGCCACGCGCTCTCGGGGCGCTGGCCGTTCGCCTCGGGCTGCGATCACGGCTGGTGGATCATGCTCGGCGCCATCGTCGTCGACGATGCCGGCAATGAGATTCCACTTGAAGGCTCGCTCTATGGGCGGCCCAAGGCCAATGCGCGGCTGTTCCTGTTGCCGATGAAGGACGTCGTGAACCTCGCCGACTGGCGCGCCGCGGGCCTGGCCGCGACCGGCAGCCACACGATCGTCGTCAAGGACGCGTTCGTGCCCGAGCATCGCTCGATCTCGATTCCGGACACGGTCGACGGTCATGCGCCCGGGCGCGACATCTACAAGAGCGCGCTGTTCCGCGTGCCCGATTACGCGTTCCTGGTGACGTCGCTCGCGAGCCCGGCGCCGGGCATCGCCGAGGGAGCGCTCGAGGCGCTGGTCGCCGGCGCAGAGAAGCGCGTACTCGCGCCGATGAACTTGCTGCAGTCGAAGATGGTGCGCACCGACCGCCAGATCGGCGAAGCCGCGGCCAAGATCCACGCCGCGCGCGAGCTCTTCTACGGCAATGCGCGGCGCATCATGGCGTGCGGCCGCGCCGGCGCGCCCATGGGCGTCGAGGAGCGCGCCGATTGCCGCAACAACGTCGCGTTCGCCGTCCAGCTTTGCTACGAGGCGATGGAGACGATCTTCTTCGCCGCGGGCGGCTCGTCCCTGGCGCTCGACAATCCCATCCAGCGCGCGATGCGCGATATGCACGCGGTGAAGGCCCACTATTTCATGGACATCGAGACGACGCGCGAATTGGCCGGTATGATCCGCCTCGGAAAGACGCCGTTCACCTACATTTTCTGAGGAGCTCATCATGAAGAAGCGCGCGCTCGGCCGCACCGGGATCAAGGTGTCGGCCCTCGGCTTGGGCTGCATGGGCATGTCGATGGCCTATGGCACGCGCGACGACGCCGAGTCGATCAAGACCGTGCACCGCGCGCTCGAGCTTGGCATCGATCATCTCGACTCCGCCGAGCTCTACGGCGACGGCCACAACGAGGAGCTGCTCGGCCAGGCGCTCAGGGGCAAGCGCGACAAGGCGTTCGTCGCCACCAAGTTCCACAACGGCGTCAAGAATCGGCGCAATCCCGACGGCATCGCCGAGAAGGGCTGCGCCTACGTGAAGAAGGCGTGCGAGATGAGCCTCGCGCGCCTCGGCATGGATCACATCGACCTCTACTACATGCACCGCATGGATCCGGTGAATCCGATCGAGGAGGTCGTGAGCGCGATGGACGCACTCAGGAAGGCGGGCATGATCCGCTGCATCGGACTCTCCGAGGTTGGGCCCGAGACTCTGCGCCGCGCGGCAAAGGTCGCGCCGATCGCGGCGCTCCAGACCGAGTACTCGCTCTGGAGC
>JBKOUH010000250.1:0-9623 GCA_046723285.1 Pseudomonadota bacterium | reverse complement strand
GCAAGGCCGAGGCCTTGCGCAATGCCGCCATGGATCTGGCCCTCGACCTGCGTCGGGTTCACCGCGCGGCCGACGTCGTGCGCCGCCGCCATGCGCGTGACTTTGACGGTGCCAAGCTCGCAATCGACCTCGACCTCGGCCATCTGCGCGGCGAAGGCGTAGGTGGCGTACGGCACGCCCTGTCCATTTGCGTCCAGCGGCTGAGTCGGCGGATCGAACGTGCCTTCGCCGAACAGCGCATCGCCGTTCTTGTCGGCGGGCATTTCGAGGAGATCGACGACGCGGCGCGTCTCGCCTTCGCGGATCATGAGCTTGCTGCCGGCGAGCGCGATCGTGGCGGTGTCGCCGGCATTGGCGAGGCGCAGGATCTTGCGGCGGAGATCCTCGCCGGCGAGCTGCGTCGCGCGGCCAGACACGAACGTCTGGCGCGAGGCCGAGCTCTTGCCGGCGTCGGCGGTACGGTCGGTATCGCCCATCACGAAGCCGAAGCGGTCGGCCGCGATGCCGAGCGCGTCGGCCGCGATTTGAATCATGATCGTGTTGGAGCCCTGACCGATATCGGCGCAGCCATTGTAGAGCGTGACCTTGCCCTCGCGCGAAATGCCGATGCGCATCGTCGAGGGATTCGACATCGAAGTGTTGCCGCAGCCGTACCACATGCAGGCGATGCCGACGCCGCGCTTCAGCACAGCGGATTTCTGATTGAAGGCCTCCGCTTCGCGCCGCCACGCCGTCCAGCGCGTTCGCAGCGCGACGAGGCATTGCGCGAGCCCGGCGCTGTGCTCGAGCACCTGGCCGGTGGCCGTCGCGTCGCCTTTCCGGATCGCGTTGATCAGGCGGAATTCCAAGGGATCGATGCCGCACTTCTCCGCCAGCATATCGTAGAGCGCCTCGTGCGCGATCGCGGACTGCGGCACGCCGAAGCCGCGAAACGCGCCCGAGGGCGGCCCGTTGGTGTGGACCGCGATGCTCGTGTTCTTGACAGCAGGCACTGCGTAAGGCCCGGTGCCGTGCACGGGCACGCGATCCGCCACGGTCGGCCCCCACGAGGCGTAGGCGCCGGTGTCGAAATCGGCGTGCATCTCGAACGCGGTGAGCTTGCCGTCGGCGGCGCAGGCGGCGCGCGCGCGGATCGTGGCCGGATGACGCTTCGTCGTCGCCGCCATGCTTTCGGGCCGTGTGTAGGTGCAGGCGACGGGCTTGCCGAGCTTCCACGCGGCGATGGCGACGAGCGGCTGCACCGAAAGATCGAGCTTGCCGCCGAAGCCGCCGCCGCACGCGGTGGGGACGATGCGCACCTGGTCCTTCGCGAGACCCATGACGAGCGCCACCTCGTCGCGGTCCATATAGGGCGTCTGCGTCGTGACGTGGATTTCAATGCGATTTCCGACGCGCCGCGCCCAGCCGGCCTCGGGCTCGATATAGGCGTGCTCGACGAAGCTCGTCTGCCACTCGCCCTCGGCCTTGTAGGCGGCGGCGCGATAGCCGTTCTCGATGTTGCCCTTCGCCACGCGCCCGCGCGTCAGCACGTTGCCCTGCTTGGCCGCCTGCACGCGCGGCGCGCCGGCGGCGAGCGCGGTCGCGGCACCCATCACCGGCTCGAGCCGCGTCCATGCGATCGGGATCTCGTCGTCGCGGATCGCCGCGACCGTGTGCTTGTCGCCGACCAGCGCCACGACCGCCTCGCCGCGATAACGCACCTCGTCCACCGCGAGCACGGGCTGATCCTTGCCGGTCGGGTAGATGCCGAACGCATTGCTGCCCGGCACGTCGCGCCAGGTGAGAATTTCGATCAGGCCCGGATACTTTGCGCGCAGCGGCATCAGATCGCCGAGCGCGAACTTGGCGCGGTGATGCGGCGAGCGCACGACGCGAAGATGCAGCGCGTCGTCGGGGATGGCATCGGCGCCATAGCTCTCGGCGCCGGTGAGCTTCGCGACGCCGTCGACTTTCGGCAGGCGCGCGCCGACGGCGGCGCCGATAGCCGGACTCAACTCCGACGCAGCGCGGCCGTTTTCGCCGGAAACATCGAGCACGGCCTCGACGATCTTGCGATAGCCGGTGCAGCGGCAGAGCACGCCGCCGAGCGCATCCATCGCCTCGCTCTCGCTCGGCTTGGGATTGCGGTCGAGAAGATCGCGCGCCGCCATCAGCATGCCGGGCGTGCAGATGCCGCACTGCGCGGCGCCGTGGCGATGGAAGGCTTGCTGGAGAGCCGAGAGCGCGCCGTCTCCGGCGACTCCGTCCTCGGCCAGGCCTTCGACGGTCGTCACGGCGCGTCCGGCGGCCTGCGCGACCGGAACGAGGCAGCCGCACACCTGCTTGCCGTCGAGCAGCACCGTGCAGGCGCCGCAATCGCCGGCATCGCAGCCGATCTTGGTGCCCTTCAAGCCGAGCTCGTCCCGCAGCACATGCGCGAGCCGCGCCGCCGGCGGCGCATGCACCGACACCGGCTTGCCGTTCACCGTGAGCGCGATGGTTTGCGTCATCACGGTCACTGATTGGCTCCCATGCGCGCGCCGAGCTCCGCCAACGCGCGGCGGACGAGCGTCAGCGCCGCATCGTCGCGATAATGCGCGGAGCCGCGCACGTCGTCGATCGGCGCCAGCGCTTGGCGCAACTGCTCGGGCGCCACGAGCGTGGCGAGCCCGGCATCGATCGGCTGGCCGATGAGCGCGCTTTCGAGTGAAGCGAGGCGCCGCGCCACCGGCGCGCAAGCGCCGACGGCGATGCGCGCGCGCAAGACCTGATGGCGCTCATCGGGCTCGATCGTCGCGGCGACCATGACGATGGAGATCACGAGATAGCGCCGCGCGCCGAGTTTCAGGAACATGCTCGCCGTGCCGGGCGCGGGCTTCGGGATGCGGATCGAGGTCAGGAGCTCGTCGGCGCGTCGCGCGGTCTGGCGATTGCCGGTGATGAACGCGCCGAGCGCCACGCGCCGCTCGCCGGCGGCGGAGGCAAGCTCCACCTCGGCGTTCATCGCCAAGAGCGGCGGCACGCCGTCGGCGGCGGGCGAGGCGTTGCAGAGATTGCCTGCGATGGTGCCGGCGTTCTGGATCTGCACGCCGCCGACCTCGCGCGCGGCGAGCTTCAGCGCGTCGAAGCAGGGCGGGAGCTTGGCCGCGATCAGCTCCGACCAGGTCGCGAGCGCGCCGATGCGCCAATGATCGCCGTGTTCGCCGATGCCGCCGAGCGGCAGCGCCGTAATGTCGAGGATGTCTTCGTCGATCGCGCGGCCGACCCGCGCCGGATAGAAATCCGTGCCGCCGGCCAGAATCGCACGCGGAGCCCGAGCGGTCGCGGCACTCGTGCCGAGCGCCGCCAGCGCATCGCTTAATTCGGTCGGGCGCAGATAGCTGCCCATTCCTTCGCCGCGCCTCCCAGAGAGCGACGTTCCGGCCCCGCATCCGCCCGCCGCCGCAACCGGGCAGCCGCGCGGATTGTATGTGTACGAACGAATTTAGCCCAATGTTCCGGGGAACGCAACGGGCTCGGGGCAGGGCTCAGGCGAGCTTGGCGAGCAGGCGCAAGAACGCGGCGCGCTCGCGGGCGTCGAGCGGCGCCAGCGTCTCCTTCGAGATCTGCTTGCCGTTCTGCGCCGCTTCGGCGAAGGCGGCGCGGCCTTCCGCGGTGAGGCGGAGGATGGCGCGGCGCCGGTCGTCGGGGTCGGCGGCGCGCGCGATGAAGCCGCGGTCGAGCAGGCGCGCGATCACGCCCTGCATCGTCGCCGGATCCATCGCCGTCAAGCGCCCGAGCTTGTTCTGCGAGACCGTGCCTTCGTCATGGATCTTGGCCAGCGCCGCGAATTGCGTCGGCGTCAGCTGATGCCGGCCGATGCGCGCGGCGAAGATCGCCGTGTGCCGCTGCTGCGCGCGCCGAAGCAGAAATCCCACCTGCTCCTCGAGCTTGTAGTCGAGTTCCTCGTCGGCGACGGGCGCTTCGGCGGCCTGTTGTGGCATGCACGCATGATGCGCCGCGCCGCGCCGTGAAGTCAAAGCGGCAGTTGCGCGCCGGCCGCGGGGCGGCCGTTGCGCCCCGCGCACTCGCGATTTCACGCGGTTTGGAATCGCTCTAGAACCGGGGCCACTTGTCGCCGATGCCGAGCGCATCGGCGGTGTTCTGGCAGACGATGCCGTCGCCGTTGAGGCCGCAACGTTTCTGGAAAGCGACGACGGCCGCGAGGGTTCCGCGCCCGAAATCGCCGTCCAAGCCGATCGTCGGGAAGCCGTTCGCCTTCAAGGCTCGTTGAACCTTCTCGGTGAGCGCGCCCTTGGAGCCGAAATAGAGCTTGGCGGCCAAGGCGCCCTCGGGCGTTGTCGCGGCGGCCTGAGCCTCGCGGGTTTGGACGAGGGCATAGCGGTAGGATTTCTGCTTGAACTCGAGCGCAAGGTCGCGAAAGCGCGGCCACATGCCCATGTCGGCGATGTTTCCGGCCTTGCGCTTCGGAAATCCGCATACGACTTGGCAGCCGAAGCTAGAGAAGAACGGCTTGCCGGAGCTTTCCGAGAACGCGGCGTGAAGGTTGTCACCGGGGAAGGCGACGAACACGTCGTCGTCCTGGTCGAAGTCGAGGTCGTCCTTGGTGCGCCGGTGCGGGAAATCGCCCGACTGAATGAAGGCTTTGTATTGGAAATCGGGCGGCTTGTTGCCCGGATGCATGCCGGGAACGTAGGTGATGTAGCTCTCCATCAGCTGGTTGGTGCCCTGGCCCAGCTTGGGAACGCTCTGCTCGACGCTGGTTCTGAACGGCACGGTGCTGCCGGGAAACACCGCCACGGTTTCTCCTTGCGTGTGCCAGACGCCGATCGTGCAGCGCGCGGGCAAGGGCAAGATGATCGTCGAGAGCCGCTGCATCGCGTGCCATTCGCTCGCGGCGAACCGCGTCGGCCCCGCGCTCGGCACCGTGTTCGGACGGAAGGCCGGCACCGCTCCCGGCTTCAATTATTCGGCGGCGCTGAAGGCGGCTGGCCACACCTGGGACTCGGAAAAGCTGGAGAAATGGCTCACCAATCCGCAGGCCTTCGTGCCGGGCGCCGTGATGCCGTTCCGCCTCGGCGATGAGCAAGAGCGCAAGAGCGTCGTCGCATTCCTGCAGAACTTGAAGAAGTAGGCGCCGCGGCGATCGCTACTTCGGCAGATAGATCTTGAAATAATTCGGCCGGCCCGTGGCGACGGTGATGCGGGTCGTGAACACGGCGCCGTTCGGCATCTCGCCGACGAAGACGTAGGTGCCGGGCGGAACCTCGATGAAGAACTGGCCGTCGCGCTGGCTGAGCGTCGAGCGGCAGCGGGTGCGTGCTTGATCCACGCAGAGCTTGACCTGCACGCGGTCGACCGCGACCTCGCGCGTGCCGACGCGGTCGAGGATCACGCCCGAAGCCGCTTCCGCCTGGGCCGCCGCGGTGGCACCGAGCCATAGCAACGTCACGGCCAGCGCCGCGAGGCCGCACCGCAGCACGATCGCGCCCGTCATCGCCGTACCTCCCACGATTCGGGAACTTCGGGACGCGTCGCCGACGAGGGATCGGGCACGGCCGGCAGGCGCTCGAGCTTGCTGGCGATGCGGATCACGCGTTCCTTGAACGCATCGGGCGGGATCTCGATCTGCAGCGTCTTGTAGCCGTTGTATTGCACATAGAGCTTGTCGACGGCCGGCGCGAGATCGCCACTGGCCCCGCGCTTCACCGGCACTTGGATCGTGAAGCTGGCGCGGTTTCCGCTCGGCGGCTCCGGCGCGACGATACGCGGAATGATCGTCACGTCGAGGCCGCGCTTTTCGAGATCGGATTGGAGCGCCTCCGGGATCTCGATCGTGCCCACGATCTGCCAGCCCGAGAACTTCTCGCGCAGCGCCGCGTTCTGCGCCCGCAGGCGATCCGTATCGCGCGTGAGCTTTTCGAGTTCGCCGGCGTTCGTGGCGCTGGCCAGCGGGTAGACGATCCCGCCGCCGATGAAGAGCGCGAGGATCAGCACGAGGCCCGCGCCCTCCACCGAAAATAGGTTGAGCAGCGAAACCTTGCCTTTGCCGCGGATGCCGAGCAGCACCTCGCGCAGGCCCCGCGAGCGCGCGATGCCGACGCCCAGCAGCACGAGCATGGCGACGGTGCCGACGATGGGAAGCACGACAGACCACACGATCATTGCCCGATCCTCCGTTCGAAACGGTGCGATAGAGGGCTCGATCCAACCGGCTGTCCGATCGAAAGGACCGCCGCATCATCGCCGTGAAACGGTTTCTTTTCGCTGAAGGGCGCGCGGCGGCGCCGGTCTTGCGCTTAGCTGTCGAGAGCACCTTAGACCGCGAGCCGGCCCGCACATAGTGAGCCGCTTCACATTTGGTGGGCGATTCGGAGGCCTTGCGCTGGGTCAATGCCGGACGGCGCGCGATGGTTAAGGCATACTGCAACTGCAGGCCTCACCGAGCAGGTGCCGGAATCGTGACGCTCAAGATCGAGATTTTATCGGCGCCGCAGGGCGATGCGCTCCCGGTGGAGGTGGTCGAGCGCAAAGGCCTCGGCCATCCCGACACCATCGCCGACGCCGTCGCCGAAAGCGCGAGCCTGGCGCTGTCGCGCCGCTATCAGGCCGAGTTCGGCCGCATCCTCCACCACAACGTCGACAAGGTGCTGCTCGCGGGTGGCGCCGCCGAGCCGGCGTTCGGCGGCGGCCGCGTGACCAAGCCCATGGAGCTGTTCCTCGCCGGCCGCGCGACGGCGGCGGCCGGAGGCAAGCACATTCCCGTCGACGAGATCGCCGCCGGCGCGGCCAAGGATTGGGTCCGCGCCAACCTGCCCGAGCTCGATCCCGAGCAGCATTTGAAGGTGCATAGCCTCATTCGCCCGGGCTCGGCCGATCTCGTCGCGCTGTTCGAGCGGCAGCAGAAAGGCGGCGCCTATCTCGCCAACGATAGCTCGATCGGCGTCGGCTTCGCGCCGCTGTCGCGCCTCGAGACGGCGGTCGCGGCCATCGAGCGCCGCCTCACCGGCGCCGAGACGCGCCGCGCCCATCCCGAGATCGGCGCCGACGTGAAAGTGCTGGGGTTGCGCGACGGCGACAGCGCGCGTTTCGTCATAGCGGCGGCGCTGATCGGCCGCCATCTCGCCGGCGCGGCGCAGTATCACGCCGCCAAGGAGGCGATCGCGGCGTTGGCGCGCGAGACCGCGGCTGTGTCGGGCTTCCGAGATCCGGCCGTGTCCGTGAACGCCGCCGACGACGCGTCGCCGGGCAGTCTTTATGTCACCGTCACCGGCCTTTCCGCCGAATCGGGCGACGACGGCCAGGCGGGCCGCGGCAACCGCGTGAACGGGCTCATCACGCCGTTCCGCCCGATGACGATCGAATCGGTCGCCGGCAAGAATCCCGTGACCCATGTCGGCAAGCTCTACAACATCGCGGCCGGGCTCATTGCCGAGGCCGTGGCCGCGGCGCTGCCCGAGCTCGGCGCCGTGCATTGCTATCTCGCGAGCCAGATCGGGCGGCCGATCGAGGATCCGCTCTCGGCCACGGTGCTCGGCGCGGCCAAGGGCCGGCGCGGCATCCGGCGCTACGAGGCGGAGATCGCGCGCATCGTCAACGGCGAGCTTGCGCGCATCGGCGGCATCGCCGCCGAGCTCGTCGAAGGGCGAATCGCGCTCGACCGCTGGCCGCTGCGCGCGCCGCCGCTCGAGGCGTGGGCGACGCTGTCGGACGCGCATCGCGCGCTCCTCGACGAGATCGCGTTCGAGGCCGGGAACACCGCCGAGTACACCGGCCGCAAGCGTTTCTCGCCGCGCACCATGGCGGAGATGGCCAAGGTGCCGCGCGAGAAGTTCGTGCGCTCCGGTGACGAGGAGACGGCGTATCTCAACATGCCGCTCCCGATCGGTTACGGCCAGACGATCTCGCAGCCCTACATCGTGGCGTTGATGACCGATCTTCTCGATCTCACCGGCGGCGAGCGCGTGCTCGAAATCGGCACCGGATCGGGCTATCAGGCCGCGATCCTCTCCGGCCTCGCGCGCGAGGTCTACAGCATCGAGGTCGTCGAAGCCTTGGCCCAAGAGGCGGCGGCCAAGCTCTCGCGCCTCGGCTACCGCAATGTCGAGGTGAAAGCCGGCGACGGCGGCCGCGGCTGGCCCGAGAAAGCGCCGTTCGACGCCATCATCGTCACGGCGGCGGCGGGCGAGGGCATCCCGCCCGATCTTGTCGCGCAGCTCCGCCCCGGCGGGCGCATGGTGATCCCGGTCGGCGCCGGACGCTTGGCGCAAAATCTGATGCTGGTCACCAAGGACGAGGCGGGGCGCGTCAGCGAGAAGTCGGTGCTGCCCGTGGCGTTCGTGCCGTTGGTAAAAGGCTCGTAGGGGGTCCCCGACCCGCCCCTGCATAGTCAATCGAAAGTGTAGAGCCCGTCCTCCGGCACGAGAGGACGCGGGCCGCGAAACGTAGTATAGTACGGAAAGTGACGGATCGCGGCTCTTTCGTGGCCGGCGACCGAGCTCGGCGTCTCGCCGCGAATGGCCCGCGACCCTCGGACCCACGTTCGAGAGGAGCAAGCCATGGCGACTGCAAATCACATCCGAAATCCCATCGAATGGGGATGGGACGCGCTGAAGCGCGCGGGCGGCGCGGTGGGCTCCACCGCCCATGCCGTCGGCGGCGCCGACCAAGCGCGCGAGGCCGCGCCGCCGGAGGTGCGGCGGATTACGGCCGCGGACCTCCGCGAGGTGCTGGCCAAGGGCATCGACGATTTCGGCGCTTATCGCACCGACGTGATCTTCATCTGGTTCATTTACCCCATCGTCGGCGTGATCCTGGCGCAGCTCGCGTTCGGCAATGATCTGTTGCCGCTGATCTTCCCGCTCGGCGCCGGATTCGCGCTGATCGGGCCGGCCGCGGCCGTCGGCCTCTACGAGATGAGCCGGCGGCGCGAGCAGGGCGACGCGATCGGCTGGGCGGCCGCGTTCGGCGTGATGCGTTCGCCGGCGTTCGGCGCGATCCTGGTGCTCGGCCTCCTGCTGCTGGCGATCTTCCTGCTTTGGCAGGGGGCCGCCTATCTCATCTATCTCCACACGCTCGGACCGGAGCCGCCGGCGTCGATCGGCGCGTTCATCGCCGCCGTGTTCACGACCGGCGCGGGCTGGACGATGATCGCCATCGGCATGGGCGTCGGGTTCCTCTTCGCGCTGGCGGTGCTGACGATAAGCGTGGTCTCGTTCCCGCTGCTGCTCGATCGCGACGTGGGCGTGGTGACGGCGATCCTGACCTCGATGCGCGCGGTGCGCGCCAATCCGGGCCCGATGGCGCTCTGGGGCTTTATCGTCGCCGCCGGCCTCGTCTTCGGCTCGATCCCGTTGCTGCTCGGCCTCGTCGTCGTGATGCCCGTGCTCGGCCACGCCACCTGGCACCTCTACCGGAAGGTCGTGCCGCGCTGATCGAGGCTTTTCGCTGCGCTTCCGGCCACCGTCATCCCGACCGAAGCGGCGCGTCTTCGCGCCGCGAAGTGGAGGGATCGTGCGGCAGCGGCGGCGCGATCCCTCCGCTCCGCAGCCGCGCCAAGGGGCGTGACTGCTCCGGTCGGGATGACGTAAACGGGAGGGATGGAAGGTTCCAGGTTCTTGGCAATGCACGACGCGGGTATATGC
>JBKOUH010000384.1:0-6049 GCA_046723285.1 Pseudomonadota bacterium | reverse complement strand
GCCGCCAGCTCCTCGGGCGACGCCCATGCCACGCCGCCGCGCAGCAATACCGGCGCCGCCAGCGCGCCCGCCGCTGCGCCGGCGACGAAGCGCCGCCGCGTGGTCTTGCCGTTCTCCTGGGGATTGTTTCGCATCATCGCGAGCCGCGGCGGTGGGGCGGCGACGCCGAAAAGCCTCGCCGCCGCGCCATCTCACACCTTGATCAAGCCGTGCTTCAGCAGCGGCAGCGAGCGGATGCGCTTGCCGGTCGCGGCGAAGATCGCGTTGCACAGCGCGGGGGCTATGGGCGAGACGCCCGGCTCGCCGACCCCGCCCCAGAACCCCCCGGACGGCATCAGCACGGTCTCGATCTTCGGCATGCGGTCGATCTTGAGCATCGGATAGTCGTGGAAATTGCTCTGCTCGACGCGGCCCTCCTTGATCGTGATCTCGTCGAACATCGTCGCGGTCAGCGCCCAGGCGATGCCGCCCTCGATCTGCGCCACGACCGAATCGGGATTGACGACGTGGCCCGAATCGAGCGCGAAGACGACGCGCTCGACCTTGACCTCGCCGGCCTGCATCGAAATCTCGACCACGGCCGCGTTGTAGCTGGCATAGGCCGCGAACACCGCGATGCCGCGGAAGTGGCCTTGCGGCAGCGGCTTGCTCCAGCCCGCCTTATCGGCGACGGCGTCGAGCACGGCGAGATCGCGCTTGGCCTTGGCGCCCTGCAGCAGCTTCCGCCGATACTGGTAGGGATCGGCCCCCGCTGCATGTGCCAATTCATCGACGAAGCTCTCGCGGTAGAAGCCGTTCTCGTTGCTTTTGACACCGCGCCAGAAGCCGCTCGGCACATGCGTATTGCGCATCGCGAAATCGACGAGGACGTTCGGCACCGTGTAGGGCATGTCGTGCAGGCCGCCGAGCGTGTGGAAGTCGACGCCGTTCTTGATCATGCTGGGGTTGAAATAATACATGATCGATTGGCCGCTGACGCGCGTCCACCACGCGGTCGGCAGTCCATCGGCGCCGAGCGTGGCCCGCATCCGCGCCATGGTGATCGGGCGGTAGCGGCCGTGCTGCATGTCCTCCTCGCGCGACCAGATGAGCTGCACCGGCCGGCCGAGCGCCTTGGCAATGCGGACTGCCTGCGCCGTCGGCTCCTGCGAGCCGCCGCGCCGGCCGAAGCCGCCGCCCAGCATCATCTTGTGGATCTCGATGCTTTCGAGCGGCATGCCCGACGCGCGGGCCGCCGCCGCGGCGCTGGCCTCGCTGTTCTGAGTCGCGACCCACACGTCGATGCGGTCCGCCGTCACAACCGCGGTGGCGTTCATCGGCTCCATCGTCGCGTGGTTCTGGAACGGCACCGCGTATTCCGCGGTGACCGTCTTGCCGCCTTTCGCCAGTTCGGCTTTGGCGTCGCCGTCGCTGCGCGCGGCGGGGACGTCCGCGGCATCGAGCCCGGCCTTCAAGAACGCGGCGATCGTTTCGTCGGAGGCTTTCTTGTTCGCTTCGTCGTCCCAGACGACGGGGAGCGCATCCAGCGCCTGCTCGGCGTGCCAATAGGTGTCGGCCACGACGACGACGGCGTCGTCGAGCGACAGCGCCTTGATGAAGCCCTTCTTGCCCTTGATCGCGGCCTCGTCGAAGCTCTTCACCTTGCCGCCGAAGACGGGGCATTGCTTGATCGCGGCGTAGACCATGTTTGGCAGGCGCACGTCGATCGCGTAGACCGGCTTGCCCATGACCTTGTCGGGGATGTCGAAGCGCGCCGTCGGCTTGCCCGCGATCTTCCAATCCTTGGGCTCGCGCAGCTTCACGTCCTTCGGCGGCTCGAGCTTCGCCGCATCGGCCGCTACCTCGCCAAAGCGCAAGCTGCGCCCGGAGCCTTTGTGCGTGACGACGCCTTTCTCGGCCGTGCAATCGGCCGCTGGAACGCTCCAGCGCGCCGCGGCTGCCGCCACGAGCATTTCGCGCGCGGCCGCACCGGCCTTGCGCACGTAGTCCTGCGAGCCACGGATGCCCTGGCTGCCGCCGGTCGACATCGAGCCCCAAATGCGCTTCCGCTTGATGTGCTCGTTGGTCGACGCGAATTCCGGGCGAACCTTGCTCCAATCGCAATCGAGCTCCTCGGCGACGAGCATGCAGAGGCCGGTCTGTGTACCCTGCCCCATTTCGGAGCGGGCGACGCGGATCGTCACCGTGTCGTCGGGCGCGATCACGATCCAGGCGTTGACCTCGGTGCCAGGCGCGGCGGCGCGCGCTGCGCGCTTCCCGCCGAGCGGCAGATGGAAGCCGAGCGCCAGCCCGCCGGCGGCGGCGCTGACGACGAAGAGGCGGCGCGAAAGCTTCGGATTGACCGCGTTCATCGCACCCTCCCTCAGGCCTGGGCCGCGCGGTGGATGGCCTTGCGCACGCGCGCATAGGTTCCACAGCGGCAGATGTTGGTGATCGCGGCATCGATATCGGCGTCGGTCGGCTTCGGCTTTTCGCGCAGCAGCGCCGAGACCGCCATCATCATGCCGACCTGGCAGTAGCCGCATTGCGGCACCTGCTCCGCGATCCAAACCTCTTGCACCTTGCTCAATTTGCCGTCTGGCGCGAGGCCTTCGATGGTGGTGATTTGCTTTCCGTCCGCGTCCTGCACGCTGAGTGTGCACGAGCGAGTCGCCACGCCGTCGATGTGGACCGTGCAGGCCCCGCAGAGCGCGACGCCGCAGCCATATTTGGTCCCCGTCAAGCCGAGCGAATCGCGCAAAGCCCAAAGCAGCGGCGTCTCGGGTTCGACATCGACCTCGACCGCGCGGCCGTTCACAATCAATCGCGCCATGAATTCCTCCCGCCAAACTCCGGATCGAACCGGATCCCAAAGCGCATGCTAACGCGGATCGTGGCCGGATTCAGGGGCGGCAGGTGCGTGCGAGGCATGTGTTCGCGGAATGATCGATCACCTCCGCGTGATCGCGCGAAAAATTTGGCCTAGGCCGGAGCGCGGCGAAGCAGCCACGCCGCGAGTCCGGCCAAAGCCAGCGCGGCGAAGATTGCGCCCGCGTAGAACGTGGCCGCAGGTCCCGCCCATTGCCAGAGCGCGCCGGCGATGAGGCTCGCCAGCAACAGCGCCACACCCGCGACCAGATTGAACCAGCCGAACGCGGTGGCGCGCCGCGCGGGCGGCGCGGTGTCGGCGACCAGCGCCGCGAGCAGGCCCTGGGTCAGGCCCAAATGCAGGCCCCAGAGCGCGATGCCGGCAAAGACCGCGTAGACGCCCGTTGCCAGCGCGAGCACGAGATCCGCGGCGATCAAGACGGCGAGGCCGGCGGCGAGCACGATGCGGCGGTCGATGCGGTCGGAATAGGCGCCGGCGGGATAAGCGGTGACGGAATAGACGGCGTTCATGATCACCAGGACCAGCGGCACCCAAGCGAGCGCCAGCCCGGAGCCTTGGGCGCGCAACACCAGAAACGCCTCGCTGAAGCGCGCCAGCGTGAATACGACCCCCAAGAGCGTGACCGCCCAGAACGGTCGGCCGAGCGCGGCGAGATCGTGCCAGCGCAAGCGCGGCCGCTTCATGGGCGGAATTTTTTCGGCGGGCTGGGCGCGTCCCGGCTCGCGCACGAATAGGATCAGTACCGCTACGGCTGCGCTTCCGGGCACGAGCGCGCACCAGAAGACGGCGCGCATGTCGCCCGCGAACAGCGCCAAAAGTCCGATCGCGAGCAGCGGCCCCGCCAGCGCCCCCACCGTGTCGAGCGCTTGGCGCAAGCCGAATGCGGCGCCGCGCTGTTCGGCGGGCGTCACGTCCGCGATGAGCGCGTCGCGCGGCGCACCGCGAATGCCCTTGCCGACGCGGTCGCTGAACCGTGCCGCCAGCACCCAGCCGACCGTGGGTGCCAACGCGAACAGCGGCTTCGAGAGCGCGCCCAGTCCGTAGCCGAGCGCGACGAGGAGCTTGCGCTTGCCGAGCCGGTCGCTGAGCGCGCCCGAAAACAGCTTCACGATCGATGCGGTGGCCTCGCCGATCCCCTCCACCAGCCCGACCGCGAGCGCGCCCGCGCCCAGCACCGAGACCATGAACACGGGCAGGAGCGCGTGGATCATCTCCGAAGAGATGTCCATCAACATGGACACCGCGCCGAGCGCCCACACCGTGCGGGGGATGCGCGGCCTGCTTCGACGTTTCATTGTCGCGTCACGACGGGACTTGAAGGGCCGCGATTCGGGGCGAGATTAACACCGACCGCCCGCCGCTGTCGCTTGCGTTGCCGAACGGAATCGCGTTGACTCGGAGGGCGCTGTCGGACGCGGCGCAGGAGCGATCATGAGCGATCTCGGCGATTGGGAATTTCCGGAGCCGCTTCGCCCCAAGACCGAGGGCTGGAGCTTCGATGTCGGCAACGCGCTCGATGCCGTTGTGAGCCTCTCGGCCGAGGTGCCGTCCGACGCCTTCACGGCCTCCATACTCGGCACCGAGCGCGCCGGCAACGGCGTGCTCATCGACCGCAACGGCCTCGTCCTCACCATCGGCTATCTCGTGACCGAGGCGGAGCACATCTGGCTCGGGCAGAATTCCGGCAAGGTCGTTCCCGCTCATCTCGTCGCCTACGATTTCGAGACCGGCTTCGGCCTCGTCCAAGCGATGGGCCCGCTCGATGCGGCGCCGCTCCCGTTCGGCCGCACGCGCGACCTCGCCGTGGGCTCGTCGGTCATCGTCGCCGGCGCCGGCGGGCGGCGCCGCGCGCTCGCGGCCAAGATCGTCGGCAAGCGCGAGTTCGCCGGCTATTGGGAATACGTGCTCGACGAGGCGATCTTCACGACGCCGGCCCATCCGCATTGGGGCGGAACCGGCCTCCTCGGCCCCGACGGCAAGCTCTACGGCATCGGCTCGCTCTATGTGCAGCAGGCGCGCGGCGGCGACACCAAGGCCGAGGGCAATATGATCGTGCCCATCGATCTTTTGCCGCCGATCCTCGATTCCCTCACCAAGATCGGCACCAGTGGCCATCCGCCGCGGCCGTGGCTCGGCTTCTACGCCACCGAAGCCGAAGAGCGTTTGCTCGTCGTGGGCCTCGCGCCGAAAGGGCCGGCCGAAAAAGCGGGCGTGCGGCCCGGAGACATCGTCATCGACGTGGCCGGCGCCCCGGTCGGAAACCTCGCCGATCTCTGGCGCACCGTTTGGGCGTTCGGCAAGGCCGGCTCCGACGTGCCGATGACGTTCTTGCGCGACGGCAAGGCGCGCCGCTGCACGCTCAAGACCGCCGACCGCGCGAGCTTCCTGAAATCGCCGCGCCTGCATTGAGCGAGCCCGTACGGTGACGCAGCGAATGCGCGCCGCTCCTTCGATGATCCGGCGCGCGGCGTTTGTGTCGACTGCACTCTTGCTGCTGGCAGCGCCCGGGCGGGCGTTTGCCCAGCCCTGCCCGACCGCGACGCTCGATGCCGCGAAGGCGCTGGCCGAGCGCGCCGCCGCCTTTCTCGGCACATCCGGACCCGAGATTGCGCTTCCGGTCTTCATGGATCGCGGCGGCGGCTTCGTCGCCGGCGATCTCTACGTGTTCGTGTTCGATTTCGACGGCAGGCTGCGCGCCAGCGGCGGCTGGCCCGAGACGGCGGGCGCCCGCATGGACTTCGAGGACGGCGCTGGCGATGGAATCTATGCGCGCATGCGGCGCGTGGCGCTCGACGCCGGCAAGGGTTGGGTCGAGTATTCCTGGTACAATCCCTGCACGCGCCGGATCGAGCCCAAGGCGAGCTACGTCGTCCGTGTCGGCAGCTTCATCGTCGGCGTCGGCGCTTACAAGAAGCCGGGCGTTTGACCCGCGCCTAATTGAAGAACGTCGGCGAGACCGGCGGGCCCCATTGGTAGAGCATTTCGGGCACGCCCGGATGGTTGCCGGGCTTGGTCGTGGCGGTGAGCAGGTCGCCGTCGGCGTAGTGCTCGAACATGTGGCCCCAGGGATCGCGCCAGTAATCGAACACTTGGCTGCCGAGGATGTGGCGGCCGATGCCCCATTCGCGTTTCCAGCCCTTCTCTTCCATCCATTGCCCGCCGATGTGCACGGCGTCGTAG
>JBKOUH010000005.1:0-4236 GCA_046723285.1 Pseudomonadota bacterium | reverse complement strand
CAGCATGAGGCTGGCTGCGCCCATCGGACGCACCCAGGTGACGACGGCCGCCACGCCGCTGCCCGGGGCGCTTGTGCCCGGAGATACGCAGACACCCTGCTGGCGGATGATCACGATGGCGGGAACCCCGGCGGCCAGGCCCGGCGCCGCCACCGGCCCCAGCGGCGTCTCGACCGCGCCGGCAGCGTTGACGATGCCGCGGAACTTGTTCACCTCGCCGAGGAACTCGGCCACGAACGGCGACCCCGGCCGCCGATAAACCTCGTCGGGGGCTCCGATCTGGAGGATGCGCCCGGCGCGCATCACGGCGACGCGGTCGCCCAGCAGCATCGCCTCCTCGGGATCGTGCGTGACGACGACCGAAGCCGCGCCGCTGTCCTTGAGTACGCGCCAGGTGTCCTCGAGCAGGCGCCGGCGCAGCCGCGCATCGATGCCCGAGAACGGCTCGTCGAGCAGGAACAGGCGCGGCGCCGGCGCCATCGCGCGCGCGAGCGCCACGCGCTGCTGCTGCCCGCCCGAGAGCATGTGCGGAAACGCGCCGGCCAATTCTTCCATCCCGACGCGCTTCAGCGCCGCGAGCGCCCGCCGGCGCCGCTCGCTTGGCGCCAGCCGGTGCAGGCCGAACGCCGCGTTGTCGAGCACCGAGAGATGCGGGAACAGCGCGAAATCCTGGAATAGAAAGCCGATGTTGCGCGCCTCGGGCGGCACCTCGGGCCTCCCCGCCTCGGCCACCGCGCGCCCCTCGATCGCGACCTTGCCCGCCTGCAGCGTCTCCAGCCCCGCCGCAACGCGCAGCAACGTCGACTTCCCGCACCCCGACGGTCCGACCAGGCACAGAATCTCGCCCTTCGGCACCGTCAGCGAAACCCCGTCGAGCGCCAGCGTCGGTCCGAAGCGGTGCGTCACGCCCTCAACGACCAGGGCAGTCATGGGAAAGATTCACAGTGAGCCGGGGAGCCGGGGAGAGGAGGATTCACCACCAAGGCACCAAGACACCAAGACCCTAAGGAGAGAAAATGCGCGCCGAAGGCGCGCGAGAAAACTTGCTTGGTGACTTGGTGTCTTGGTGCCTTGGTGGTGATTTCCACTTTCCCCTCCCCGGCTCCCCGGCTCCGGTTGACTTTCGCTTACGCCGCGCGAAGCGCCACGGCGGGGGCGGCGATGTCGGCCTCGGCGCCCGTCCCCGGCCGCGCGGTCGCGATCGCGCGCGAGAGCAGGATCACGGGCACGATGCCGACTGCGAGGATGGCGAGCGCCGCGGGCGCCGCGAGCTTCAGCTGCTCGTCGCTGGCGAATTCGTAGGTGCGGATCGCGAGCGTGTCGAAGTTGAACGGGCGCAGCATCAAGGTCGCGGGCAGCTCCTTCATCACGTCGACGAAAATGAGCAGCGCCGCGGTAAGCAGGCTGCCTTTCAGCATCGGCGCGTGGATGCGGCGGAAGACGCCGCCGGGGCCGTGGCCGAGCATGCGCCCGGCGTCGTCCATGTGCGGCGTCACGCGCGTGAAGCCGGATTCGACCGTGCCCAGCGCGATCGGCAGGAAACGCACCGCATAGGCGAAGTAGAGCGCGAACAGGCCGCCCGAAAGCCACAGCGAGTTGCCGCCGCTCAGCGCGTTGACGAGCCGGTCGAAGCCGCCGAGGACCAGCGCCACGCCGACGGCGATCACGGCGCCGGGCACCGCGTAGCCGAGGCCGACGACTCCGGCCGCGCCCTTCAATAGGCGGCTCTGGCGGCGCCGGCGCAGCGCATAGGCGATCCCGCCGCCCAGGATCACGCAAAGGATCGCGGCACCGGTCGCGAGCACGAAGCTGTTGAGCGCAAGCCGCCAGAAGCGCGCGTCGACCGCGGCGCTCCATTGATCGACGGTCCAGGCGCCGAGCGCCGCAGCCGGCAGCAGGAAGCCCAAGAAGATCGGCACGAAGCAGAACGCGGCCGCGCCAAGCCCGCGCCAGCCCTTCAATTCGTAGGCCGGTAGCGGGCGGTAACGGCGCGACATGTGCATGAACGCCGCGCGCCCGCGCGAGGCGCGCTCGATCCACACCAGCGCCGCCACGAACAGGATCAGGAGCAACGCGAGCTGCGCGGCCCCCGTCGCATCGCCGCGCGCGAGCCAGACGCGGTAGATCGCGGTGACGAAGGTATCGACGCCGAAATGCTGCACGGCGCCGAAATCGTTGAGCGCTTCCATCAAGGCCAGCGCCGCGCCGACCGCGATCGAGGGCCGCGCCAGCGGCAGCGCCACGCGCCGCGCGCTGCCCCAGGGCGAGAGCCCGAGCGTGCGGCTCACTTCGAGCACGCACACCGACTGCTCGAGGAACGCCGCGCGCGCCAGCATGTAGACGTAGGGATAGAGCACGACGACGAGCACGAGAATCGCGCCCCACAGCGAGCGGATGTTCGGATACCAGGAGACCGCACCGTCCGTGCCGAGCCATTGCCGCAGCGCCGCATGCACCGGCCCCGCCGCATCGAACAATCCGGCGTAAACGTAAGCGACGACGTAAGCCGGCACGGCCAGCGGCAGCAGCAACGCCCATTCGAAGATGCGCCGCCCCGGAAAGCGGCAGAGGCTCACGAGCCAGGCCGCGCCCACGCCGCCGGCAATCGTCCCCGCCCCCACGCCGAGCACGATCCAGAGCGTGTTCGCCGCGTAGCGCGGCAGCACGGTCTCGGCGAGATGGCCCCAGAACCCGCCCTCGGCCGCGAACGCCTTCCACACCACGGCCGCCAGCGGCAGCGCCACCGCGCCCGCGAGCGCGAGGCCGAAGATCGCCCACACGCGATCGGGATTCCTAACGCGCATGCCCGCGCGCTGCGCCGCAAGGAAGCACGCAGCCGAAGATGGGATCGCAAGATTTCACGCGAGGCGCCCGAACTATCCGACCGAACTCAGCCCTTAAGCGTATTGATGATTATTCTCGCTTACAACGCCGCCGGATCGCCGCGCGAGGGTTCAAGTCGAATGCGCGCCCGCTGCAACAGGCTGTTGCCCCTGCCCGAAGCTTGGGCGGCGAACCGCGAAGCGGTTCCGCAGCAAAGCCCAGGGTTGCGGCGAAGCCGCTACCCTGGGAATTCCGCGAGAAACAATTTCAACCCCGAAGGGGTTGTGCACGTCAGTCCCAGATGTACCGCTCGTCCCATTCAAGGCTGTGCCGCTTCAACAGCGCGCGAAGTTCGCCCTGGTAGTCGAGGCGGCGATGGTGGCGCTCCTGTGCCGCCACATAGCCGCGCACGCGATCGAGATTCGACGGGCTCACCGAGAAGACCGCGTAACCACGTTGCCATTCGAAATCGCGAAACACGGACCCCTGCGTCTTCATCCAGCGGGAAGACACCCGTTTGACCTCCTTCACCCAATCCGCTTGTGCGATCCCACGGCCATTGCGCGCCAGGATGTGCACGTGATCGGCCACGCCGCCGACCTCGAGTGCCGGGCAGTCGAGCTCGCGCGAGGCAGCGCCAATATAGGCGTGAAGGCGGGCGCGGATGTCGACGTCGGCCAGCAGCGTCCGGCGCTCCTTGATCGAAAAAACGAGATGAAGATAGACGGCTGAGAGCGATTGCGGCATGCACAACCCCTATGGGGTTGAAAATCTTGCGCATATTCTACCCAGGGTAGCGGCTTCGCCGCAACCCTGGGCTCTGATGCAGAACCGCTTCGCGGTTCTGCACTGCGATAGACGCGGATGAAAAGGATCGGAAAAGGTTTGATGTCGCGGGCGCCGCTCAGCGCGGGCGCGTGGGCGCTTCCTTCTCGCCTTCGTCGTCGAGGCCTTCGAGCTCTTCGATCTCGGCGCTCTCGCCTTCCTCGTCGGCTTCGCCGGTCTCGCTGGTGCCGGGTTGCAGCACGTGGACGCGCGGGCGGGCGTCCAACAGGCCGGAGGCTTTCAGCTCGTCGAGGCCGGGCAGGTCCTCGAGCTTCTCCAAGCCGAAATGGTCGAGGAATTCCTGCGTCGTCATCCAGGTGAGCGGGCGGCCGGGCGTGCGGCGGCGCTTCCCCGGCTTGATCCAGCCGGCTTCGAGCAGCACGTCGAGCGTGCCGCGCGAGAGCGCCACGCCGCGGATGTCCTCGATCTCGGCGCGCGTCACCGGCTGGTGATAGGCGACGATGCCGAGCGCTTCGAGCGCCGCGCGCGAGAGCTTGCGCGTGATCTTGCGCTCAAGCTGGAGATGCGGCGCGAGCTCGGGCGCGGTGCGGAAGGTCCACGACTCGGCGATCTTGACCAGGCGGATGC
>JBKOUH010000356.1:0-1982 GCA_046723285.1 Pseudomonadota bacterium | reverse complement strand
GAGCGCCGCATCGGCGGGCCGCATCAACGCACATTGAGTACGAGCGCGATGCCGGCCACGAGCAGAGCCACCCCGGCCAACTCGTTCTTGGCCGGTTTCTCGCGGAATGCGAACACCGAAATCGCGAAGGTGAAGACGAGCTCGATAAGGCCGAGCGTGCGCACATAGGCGACGCTCTGGAGCGTCATCGCCGTGAGCCAGCAGATCGTGCCGAGCACGCCCGCGACGCTCGGCAGGCTCGCGATGCGCCAATGCGAGAACACGAGCCGGATCTGGTCGCGCTCGCGGGCGTAGAGATAAGCCGTCAGCAGCAGCGTCTGCAGCACCGTCGCGAACACCACGGTGTACGCGGCGGCGATGAGGAAGTCCGGGTGACGGAGCGCCAGCGAGGCGGCGCGAAACGCGACCGCCGAAATCGCGAAGACGCCGCCCGAGGCGATGCCGATGAGCGCGGGCCGCTCGGTCCACCCAAGCAGGAAGGCGCGGCCGAGGGGCTGGCTGCGATCGAGCGACATCAGCATGACGCCGATCGTGCCGGATAGGATCGCAACGGCGCCGAAACCGGTGACGGTTTCGCCGAGGAATACCAATCCGAACACCGCCGCCTGAATCACCTCGGTCTTGGAATAAGCGACGCCGACCGCGAAGTTCTTGTAGGTGAACGCGTAGAGCAGCAGCGACGTGGCGACGATCTGCGTCAGCGCGCCCGTCGCCATCCAGGCGGCGAAGCTCCAATTGAACGCCGGCAGCGCCTCGCCGAAGCCGAGGTTGAGCGCCGCGAGATAGAGGATCGCGAGCGGAAAGCCGAAGACGTAGCGCGTGTAGGTCGCGGCGTTGGTGCTCAGCCGGCCCTTCAAATGCTTTTGCAGCGCCGTGCGGATGTTCTGCAGCAGCGCGGCGGCGATCGTGATCGGGATCCAAAGCCAGGTCATGACGCAACGCCAAGGCGTTGCTTACAGCCGAATCGCGCAGGGCGCGATTCGGCCAAGCCGGTTTCGTGGATAGGCGCGGGCGATAGTGCGGCCGTCGCTCAGGCGGCCTTCGCCATCGCGGTCTTGAGGTTGGCGTCGAGCTTGTCGAGGAACTGCGTCGTCGTCAGCCATTTCTGATCGGGGCCGATGAGGAGCGCCAGATCCTTGGTCATGAAGCCGGCCTCGACCGTGTCGATGCAGACCCGCTCGAGCGCCTCGGCGAAGCGCACGAGGTCGGGCGTGCCGTCGAGCTTGCCGCGGAAGGCGAGGCCGCGCGTCCAGGCGAAGATCGATGCGATCGGGTTGGTCGAGGTCTCCTTGCCCTTCTGGTGCTCGCGGTAGTGGCGCGTCACCGTGCCGTGCGCGGCCTCGGCCTCGATCGTCTTGGCGTCCGGCGTCATCAGCACCGAGGTCATGAGGCCGAGCGAGCCGAAGCCCTGCGCCACCACGTCGGACTGAACGTCGCCGTCGTAGTTCTTGCACGCCCAGACGAAGGCGCCGCTCCATTTCAACGCGGCCGCCACCATGTCGTCGATCAGGCGGTGCTCGTAGGTGATGCCCGCGGCCTTGAATTTCTCGGCGTATTCCTTGTCGAAGGTTTCCTGGAAGATGTCTTTGAAGCGGCCGTCATAGGCCTTCAAGATCGTGTTCTTGGTCGAGAGATAGAGCGGGAATTTTCGCTGCAGCGCGTAGTTCATGCAGGCGCGCGCGAAGTCGCGGATCGAGTCGTCGAGATTGTACATCGCCATCGCGACGCCGCCGCCCGGAAACGCGAATACTTCCTTTTCGATCTTCTTGCCGTCGGCGCCGACGAACGTCATCGTCAGCTTGCCCTTGCCGGGAACGACGAAATCGGTGGCGCGGTACTGATCGCCGAAGGCGTGGCGGCCGATGACGATGGGCTGCGTCCAGCCCGGCACGAGGCGCGGCACGTTCTTGCAGACGATGGGTTCGCGGAAGATGGTGCCGCCCAGGATGTTGCGGATCGTGCCGTTCGGCGACTTGTACATC
>JBKOUH010000506.1:0-5282 GCA_046723285.1 Pseudomonadota bacterium | reverse complement strand
GGATGGCGGGCAGAAAGGGTTTTAGCCCTTCTGCCCACACGCCTTTGTGACAGTTGCCGCCGTCGCCAGCGACGGTGCTTAGACGACGAGCCCGCGCTTGCTCTCGGCCACCTGGATGCCGTTGGGCGCGAAGGCGGCCTTCAGCGCGGGGATCGCCTTGTAGGGATCGCACTTCCCGCACATGAAGAGGTCGATCGCCGCGTAGCCGCGCTCGGGCCAGGTGTGGATCGAGATATGGGACTCGGCCAGCACCACCACGCCCGACACGCCCATGCCTTCCCCGAAGGGGTGCATGTAGCTGTGGAGCACGGTCGCCCCGCACTTGCGCGCGCCGTCGAGCAGCGCGTTTTCGATCGCGGGAACGTCCGCCAGGTTGGTTGCACCCCACAGCTCGACGAGCAGGTGGGTGCCGGCGAATTCGACGCCGTCCTTGCGGATGTAGTGGTCTGGGGCCGTTTCAACCGGCCGCTGTTGGGCCGGGGCGAGATAGGTAACGTTGGTGTTCGTCTCGCGAGTGGGCGTGAGCCTCTCTTTCGAGAACCCCCCCAACCGGGCAGCTTTACGCATTCCTTTGGTCCACCCAATCAGAAGCAGTTCGTCGAAGTTCCGGTGATCTGCCGGAGCGTCTCGGCGATAGATCTCCTCTCCGTCGATGACGCGAGGGCACTATCTGGAGCAATTGTGAAAAAATGCAAGATTTTTTTGGGCTGCCGCGAAAATTTTTTCGCCGCGCCGCGCCGCGCGCGCCAGATGAATTTCGCCGTTGAGCGCTCCGGTTGAGCGGCACGACACGCAATTAATCCTTATGGAATCGGCCTCCGTTGCATCTGGCATAAAGCGCGAATCACGCGTGCGACGCGTGCGATTCGCCGCGCGGCCGGGGACACGCTGCGCGAAATTGTGAAGACGCGGGCGGCGTCTTAACGATTCGCGCGCGGCGATTCCTGCGTAGGGGCGGGTCCCCGACCCGCCCGCTGACCGCGCATCGCGCGTTTGCAAAAGAGCGCGCGCGTTGCCTCGAGCACGGCAAGGCGTCAGCGCGGTTGGGGAAAGAGGGCGGGTCGGGGACCCGCCCTTACGATGTTGTGAGCCGTTCGAAGGTCAAGAAAGCCGCTAAAAATCGGCCTCGGCGAGGGTCATGACGGCGTCGGCGCCGTCCGTGACGGTGGCGAGGAGCCCCGCCGAGCGCACCAGCACGTGGTCGGCGAAGAAACGCGCGGTCTTTATTTTCGCCGCGGCAAAGCGGGGATCGGGGGCGCCGCCATTGGCGGCGCCTTGAACGTTTGCGGCCTTCGCCGCCAGCGCCGCGCGGCCCATGAGCCAGCCCGCTGTCACATTTCCGAACAGCGCCAGATAGGGGACCGCGCTCGCCGCCGAGCGCGCGACGTCTTGCTTGCCCATCGCGACGATCCAGTCGGTGGCCTGGCCGAGGCAATCGAGCCCGTCGGCGAGCTTCTTGCCGATGGCCGCGAGGTCGCCGCCGGCGCGCGCCAGTTCGGCCGCCGCCGGACGCATTTCGGCGATGAAGGCCTTGGCCGACTCGCCGCCGTCGCGCTGCACCTTCCGGCCGATGAGATCGTTGGCCTGGATGCCGTTGGTGCCCTCGTAAATCGGGTGAATGCGCGCGTCGCGCATGTGCTGGGCGGCGCCGGTCTCCTCGATGAAGCCCATGCCGCCGTGCACCTGCACGCCGGTGTGGGCAACTTCGCAGCCGGTGTCGGTGCACCAGGCCTTCATCACCGGCGTCAAGAGATCGACGGTGGCCTGGGCGCGCTTCCGCGCCGCCGGATCGGGATTGCGCTTGGCGTGGTCGAGGCGCGAGGCGAGGAAATAGGCCAGCGCCCGCATCGCCTCTGTGGATGACTTCATCGAGAGCAGCATGCGGCGCACATCCGGGTGACGGATGATGGCGACGTTGTTCTCGCCGGTAGCAACATCGCGGCCCTGCACGCGATCCTTGGCGTAGGCGCGGGCCTGCTGCCAGGCGCGCTCGGCCGTGCTCAAGCCGAGCATGCCGACGTTGAAGCGCGCATTGTTCATCATGGTGAACATGCAGGCCATGCCGTCATTCTCGCGGCCGATCAGCGTCCCCAAAGCGCCCTCGTTCTCGCCGAAGGCCATGACGCAGGTGGGGCTGGCGTGGATGCCGAGCTTGTGCTCGAGCGAGACGGGCCGGAGATCGTTGCGCTGGCCCAACGAGCCGTCGGCGTTCACCAGCACCTTCGGCACGAGGAACAGCGAGATGCCTTTGACGCCTTGCGGCGCGCCTTCGATGCGCGCCAGCACGAGATGAACGACGTTGTCGGTGTAATCCTGGTCGCCGTAGGTGATGAAGATCTTCTGGCCGAAGATGCGGAACTTGTCCCCTTCCCGGACCGCGCGCGAGCGCAGCGCGCCCACGTCGGAACCGGCCTGGGGCTCGGTCAGGTTCATCGTCCCGGTCCACTCGCCGGTCACGAGCTTCGGCAGGTAGAGCTTCTTCTGCTCGGCCGTGCCGTGCGCCGAGATCGCTTCGATGGCGCCGACGGTCAGCATCGGGCAGAGCGACCAGGCCGTGTTGGCCGCGTCCCACATTTCCATCACGGCGGCGTTGAGCGCCCAGGGCAGGCCCTGGCCGCCGTGATCGGCCGGGAGCGCGACGCTGTTCCAGCCGCCTTCGACGAACTGCCTGTACGCGTCCTTGAAGCCGGCGGGCGTACGCACGACGCCGTTCTCGAGCCGCGAGCCTTCCTCGTCACCCGTGCGGTTGAGCGGGCCCACGATCTCGGCCGCGAACTTGCCGGCTTCGTTCAGGATATGATCGACGATGTCGTCGGTCGCCTCTTCATAGCCCGGCAGCTTAGCGATTTCCTCGAACCCGGCGGCGTGGCGGAGCGCAAAGCGGATGTCGTCGAGCGGCGCGGCATAGTCGGTCATTGCGGTCTCCGGACCCCACGGCGGGGCGGCGGCCCAGAAAAAGGCGCCGGTTCCCGCGAGTCAATGTGCGCTACTGCCTCGCCGGCTGCCGTCAATGCGCGTGATAGCCCTCGCCGGCGCTCACTTTGCCGCGGAACACGCGGTAGGCGTAGACCGTGTAGATCGCGACCATGGGCAGCGCGACCGCGACGCCCGCGAGCGTGAACACCTGGCTCGGGCGCGGCGCCGCGGCGGCCGCGATCGTGAGGGCGTAGGGCACGATGTAGGGCCAAAGGCTGATGCCGATGCCGGCATAGCCGAACAGGAACAGCAGCGCCGCAAGTGCGAACGGCAGGCGTTCGGCGCCGCGCCCAAGGCTGCGCCAGAGGTAGAATGCCGCGACCAAGGCCGCCGCCGGCACCGGCGCGAGATAGGCGAAGTTCAGCCCTCCGAACCAGCGCGCGGCCACGCGCGGATGCTCGAGCGGCGTGATCAGGCTGACCGCGCCCATCGCCAGTAACACAGTGAGCGTTAGCCAGCGGCCCCAACGCCGCGCCGCGGCCTGCAACGCGCCGTCGGTCTTCAAAACGAGCCAGCAGGCCCCGAGCAGCGCATAGCCGGCGACGACGCCGAGGCCGGACGCGATGGCAAGCGGCGTGAGCCAATCGAACGCGCCGCCGGCGAAGGCGCCGTTCTCGACCTTGATGCCGGCGACGAGGCCGCCGAGCATCGCGCCCTGCATGAACGCGGCGACGGTCGAGCCGATCGCGAACGCGAAATCCCAGGGACGCGGGTCCTCGGCCTTGAACCGCAGCTCGAAGCTCACGCCGCGGAACACCAGCGCGAACAGCATCAGCATCAGCGGGATGTAGAGCGCCGGCAGCGCCACCGCATAAGCGGGCGGAAACGCCGCGAACAGCGTGGCGCCGCCGAGGATGAGCCAGGTCTCGTTGCCGTCCCAGACCGGCGCGACCGAGTTCATCATCGTCGCTCGCGCCTCGGCATCGGGCGCCACGGCGAACAGCACGCCGATGCCGAGATCGAAGCCGTCGAGCACGATGTAGACGAGGACGCCCAAGGCGATGACGGCGGCGGAGACGAGGGCCAGATCCATGATCAGCGCTCCTCCACGACGAGCGCAGGCCGCGCGCCGTGCATTGCCGCGGGGACATGCGGCGGCAGTTCGCCCTCGTCGGGCCCTTTCTTGATCAGGCGGTTGACGAAATAGAGGAAGGCCCCGAACAGGAACACGTAGACGACGACGAAGAGCGCGAGCGAGACCGCGACCACGGCGGCAGCCACCGGCGAGACGCTGTCGGCGGTGCGCAGCAGGCCGAACACGGTCCAGGGCTGCCGGCCGATCTCGGCCGTCATCCAGCCGGCGATGGTGGCGACGAAGCCCAGCGGCACAGAGGCCACGGCGAGGCGCAGCAGGAACCGGCTTTGATAGAGCCGCTTCCGCCAGCGCAGCCAGAGGCCCAACAGCGCCACCGCGAACAGGAAGAAGCCGATCGCCACAATCAAGCGGAATGTCGTGAACACCCAGGCGACCGGCGGCCGGTCTTCGGGCTTCACGTCCTTGAGGCCCCTCACCTCGCCGTCGAGCCGGTGCGTGAGGATCAGGCTGCCGGCATAGGGAATGGCGATCTCGAAGCGGTTGCGCTCGGCCTTGGCGTCGGGCATGGCGAAGAGGACGAACGGCGCGCTCCGGGTCGTGGTCCAGAGCGCTTCCATCGCCGCGACCTTCATCGGCTGCGTCTCGCGTACCTGGAGGCCGTGGAGATCGCCGGCAAGGATTTGCAGCGGCGCCAGCACCGCCGCGGCGCTCAAGCCCAGCGAGAAGCCGCGCCGCGCGATCTCGGCGTGGCGGCCTTTCAGGAGATACCAGGCCGAGGTGCCGGCGACGACGAAGGTGACGGTCAAGAGGCTCGCCAGCACCATGTGCGCGAGGCGGTACGGAAACGACGGGTTGAAGACGATGGCCCACCAATCCGCGGGCACGAAGCGGCCATCCACGAGGGCGGCGCCTTGCGGCGTCTGCATCCAGCTATTCGCGGCGAGGATCCAGAACGCCGAATTGAGCGTGCCGAGCGCCACGAGGCAGGTCGCGAGAAAGTGGAACTTCGGCCCGACCTTCTTCCACCCGAACAGCATCACGCCGATGAAGCCGGCCTCGACGAAGAACGCGGTCAGCACCTCGTAGGAGAGCAGCGGCCCGAGCACGGGCCCGGTGATCGCGGAGAAACGGCTGAAATTCGTGCCGATCTGGTACGACAGCACGATACCCGAGACGACGCCCATGCCGAAGCCGAGCGCAAAGATCTTCGCCCACAGGCGATAGAGGCGGAAATAGGCCGGGTTCTTGGTCTTGAGCCACAGCGCCTCGA
>JBKOUH010000226.1:0-5357 GCA_046723285.1 Pseudomonadota bacterium | reverse complement strand
CACCAACGCCGCGTCAGCGCGAGCGCGTTCGGGTGCACGATCCCGCCCCCTTCGCCCCGCGTCTTGAGCGCGCTCATCCGATTCATCGGCGGTCAGACCCTTGCCATGCGGGCGCAATCACGGCGGCGGATTGGGGCGCGGCCATGGCGGAAACGGCGGCGACGATGGCCACGGGCTCAACGCAGGAAGTCGAGGATTTCGGCGATTCCGCCCACCGAATGGAGCAGGATCATCGCGTAGCCGAGCGCCAGGATAAGGCACCCAACTACGATCAGCCCGGCCGGGAACCCCGCGCCGCGATTGCGCGCCTTTTCGCCGGCCACGCAGCCGATGAGCGAAAGCGCGAAGCCGCCGGCGGCCCACGGCCATTCCATCTGCCGAAGAAGCGCCTCGAGGAACAGGAACGACGAATCGATGCGGATATGCCGCGTATAAGCAACGAAGGCCAAAATCCCGATGGCGCCGGCCAGGCACACGAAGGCCACGCCGGCCTGAAATCCGCCCGTGTCCTGCGACGGCATCGGCCGAGACCCTCCGACCAAACCACCCCCGCGGGGATGCGCGGGCAAGCGAACTCTATCGCGTAGGTTGCGATCGTGTCAGCAGCGGCGGTGCAGGGATTTGCAACAAGAACAAGCGGCGACGCCCTACTTCGGCGCCACCACCATGCTCATCTGCTTGCCTTCGAGGCGCGGGAATTGCTCGATCTTGGCGAGGTCTTTCAAATCGCCGGTGACGCGGTCCAGGAGCTTCTGCGCCAGCTCCTGATGGGCCATCTCGCGGCCGCGGAAGCGCAGCGTCACCTTCACCTTGTCGCCTTCGCCGAGGAAGCCCTTCATCTGGCGCATCTTGACGTCGTAGTCGTGGACGTCGATCGAAGGCCGCATCTTGATCTCCTTGACCAGGATGACCTTCTGCTTCTTGCGCGCGTCGGCCGCCTTTTTCTGCAGCTCGTATTTGAATTTGCCGTAGTCGAGGATCTTGGCCACCGGCGGAACCGCCGTGGCCGCGATCTCGACGAGGTCGAGACCGGCTTCCTGAGCCCGGCGCATCGCCTCGAAGCGACTGACCACGCCGACCTGGGCGCCGTTCTCGTCGATCAGCCGCACGTTGGGCGACGTGATCATCTCATTGACCCGGGTGCCGTCGCGCTCGCGCGTCGGCAGGGCTGAACCTAGTGGTCTACGTATGTAGCCTTCTCCATCGAAAAAACGCCGCTAAAGCGCCCGGGCGCGGTCAGGCCAGCGGGGTTGCCGCCAAGCCTTTCAATTTAGCCACCGCCTCATCGAGCGCAAGGCTCTCCTGCCGCTCCTCGCCCAAACGACGGATCGTGACCTTTCGTTCCTCGGCTTCTTTTCGACCGAGAATCAAGAGGATGGGCACCTTGGCCAGCGAGTGCTCGCGAATCTTGTAATTGATCTTCTCGTTGCGGAGGTCGAGTTGGGCGCGGAGGCCGGAGCGTTCGAATGCCGCTTCGACCTCGCGCGCATAGGCATCGGCATCGCTAACGATGGTGGCGACGACGGCCTGCACGGGCGCCAGCCAGAGCGGGAACTTGCCGGCGAAGTGCTCGATCACAATGCCGATGAAGCGTTCGAACGAGCCCAGGATCGCGCGGTGCAGCATCACCGGGCGATGGCGCTGGCCGTCCTCGCCGATGTAGCTGGCATCGAGCCGCTCGGGCAGCACGAAATCGACCTGCAAGGTTCCGCATTGCCAATCGCGGCCGATGGCGTCGCGCAGCACGAATTCGAGCTTGGGCCCATAGAAGGCGCCCTCGCCCGGATTGAGCTGCAGCTCGAGCCCCGCGGCCTTCGCGGCGGATTTCAGCGCGCCCTCGGCCTGATCCCACACGGCATCGCTGCCGGCGCGTACCGCCGGGCGATCCGAGAATTTCACGAAGAAATCCGGGAAGCCCAGATCCTTGTAGATCTTGCGCAGGAGATCGCAGAACGCGACCGACTCGGCCTCGATCTGCGGCTCGGTGCAGAAAATGTGCGCGTCGTCCTGGGTGAACGCGCGCACGCGCATGATGCCGTGCACGGCGCCCGAGGGCTCGTAGCGGTGGCACGAGCCGAATTCGGCCATCCGGAGCGGCAAGTCGCGATAACTCTTCAAGCCTTGCTTGAAGATCTGCACGGCGCCCGGGCAGTTCATCGGCTTGATCGCGTAGACGCGCTCGCCCTCTTCCGCGTGCGCGGTTTCGGCGCGCGGCACGGCGAGGAACATCGCGTCCTTGAACTTGTCCCAATGGCCCGATTCTTCCCAGAGCTTCCGGTCGACGAGCTGCGGGGTTTTCACCTCGACGTAGCCGGCGGCTTCGAGGCGCGCGCGCATGTAGCGCTCGAGCGTGCGCCAGAGCGTCCAGCCATGCGGATGCCAGAACACGCTGCCGACCGCCTCTTCTTGGAGATGAAAGAGATCCATCTCGCGGCCGATCTTGCGGTGGTCGCGCTTCTCCGCCTCCTCCAAGCGATGGAGGTGGTCCTTGAGATCCTTTTCGCTCGCCCAGGCGGTGCCGTAGATGCGCTGGAGCACGGGGTTCTTGGGATTCCCGCGCCAATAAGTGCCGGACACCTTGGTGAGCTTGAACGCCTTCGGGAGCTTGCCGGTCGAGGGCAGGTGCGGGCCCACGCACATGTCCATCCAGTCGCCCTGCTTGTAGACGCTGATTTCCTCGTCCTTCGGCAGCTCGTCGATCCACTCGGCCTTGAAGCTTTCGCCGTGGGCCTTGAACCAGGCTTTGAGCTTGTCGCGCTCCCAGATGCTGCGCTCGATCGGCAGGTTGCGCTCGACGATCTCGCGCATCCGCTGCTCGATCTTGGCGAAGTCTTCGGGTGTGAAAGGCTCCTTGCGCGCGAAGTCGTAATAGAACCCGTTCTCGATCGCGGGGCCGAACGTGATTTGCGTGCCGGGAAACAGCTCCTGCACCGCCTGCGCCAGCACATGCGCGGCATCGTGGCGAATCAGCTCGAGCGCATCCGGGTCCTTGGCGGTGACGATCGAAACCTTGGCGTCCTTGGCGATCGGCGCCGAGAGATCCTTCATCTGGCCGTCGATCTTGACCGCGAGCGCGGCCTTGGCGAGGCCGGGACCGATGCTGGCGGCGAGCTCGGCGCCCGAGACCGGCTTCTCGAAGGAGCGGACGCTGCCGTCCGGGAGTGTCACATTGACCATGGGAGCGTGTTCGGCTTCTGGGATGTCGTCGTTTTGATCGCGCGAGGCACAAACGACAAGGCCCCGTCCGTTGCCGGCGGGGCCCTCGGGGTTCGTCTCTCGCGCCGCAATCGTCAGCGCACGCGCGCACCCATCGGCCCGCCGGAGTGGGTCGTGGTGGTCGTCGTGGTGATTGCGGCACGGTAATTCATGGCCGGTTCCGTATCTTAGATGGTTTGCGCCTGTCAATGCGTCAACGGCGCTGGCTGCGCCAGCGCTTAGCGCTTGGCCTGCAGCGCGAACGGCAGCGTGGATTGCACTTCGGAAACGGAAAGCGCCACGAGATCGGGCTTGCGCAGGATCGCGACCTTGCCGCCCTGGGCGCCCGGGCGCGGCGCGCAGAGGCCGGGATCGGATTCGGACGAGAACAGCACCAGCGAGGGCGCGCCGGCGGCCGCGATGAGGTGCATGGGGCCGGTGTCGTTGCCGACCGCACCCAGCGCCGTGCGTGCCAGCACCGCGATCTCCTCGAAGCTGGTCTTGCCGCCGAGATTGATGCCCTCGGGTACGTGGCGCTCGATTTCGGCCAGCACCGGCGCCTCGGCCGCGCCGCCGAGCAGCACCGGCGCGATACCGAGGCGGACGAACATGCGCGCCAGCGCCGTGTATTTCTCGGCCGGCCAGCGCTTCTTCGGGCGATGCGCCGAGCCGCCGGGCACCAGCAGCACATAGGGCTCCTTGACCCCGAAGCGGCGCACGTCGGCCTCGACCCAGGAGAGATCGGCCGCCGGGATATCGTCGAGCCCCGCCAGCTTCAACTGCGCGCGCTGGCGCTCGACCGTGTGGAGGCGGTCGCGGTCGCCATCCGTGTGCGGATGCGAGGCGCCGGCGACATGGCCCGACCATTCGGGCCGGCCCATCGCGCGCCAATACCGGGCCGTGCGGCCCGACGTTTGCAGATCGTAGACGCGCTGAAAGCCGACGCGGCGCAGGCGCCGCGTGAGCTCGCCCCCCCGCCACGGCTTCCACCAGGGCGCGCGTTCGTCGATCATGACCTCGTCACAATAGGGGCTGGCCCGCGCGAGGCTTGCGAACGGCGCCGTCGTCAGCAGCGTGACGCGCGCCTTGGCGTGGAACCGGCGGATCGCCGCCATCGGGCCCAGCGACAGCACGAAATCGCCGAGCGCGCCCAGGCGGATGACGAGGACGCGCTCGTAGTCCGTGGGCTCGGTGACGGCGCCGCCGCCTTCGCTCATCGTGAACGAGCCTCCTCGGCTCGCCGCGCCCCCTCGGCGCGCCGGCCGCGCGCCGCGACGACGGCCCGATAGAGGGCCAGCGTCTTTGCGCACATGGTGTCCTTCGAGAATTTGGCGCGCACGTGGTTTTCGGCGGCGTAAGCGATCGCGTGGCGCTGCTCCTCGTTGAGGCCCAGCGCCTTGCGAATCGCGCTGGCCAGCGCCGCCGGATCGGAGGGCGACACGAGCCAGCCGGTGACGCCGTCGATGACGGTTTCGGGCGCGGCACCGAGATTGGGTGCGATCACCGGGCGGCCCATGGCCTGGGCCTCGACGATGATGCGCCCGAAGGCCTCGGGATCGGTCGAGGCCGAGACCACGACGTCGGCGAGCATGAAAGCGGCGGCCATGTCGTTGGTGTCGCCGACCAGGCGCACCCGGCTTTCGAGCCCCAACGCCTTGATCTGGTCTTCGAGCTCGGCGCGATAGGAGGTGCGGCCCTGGTCGCCGCCGACGATGACGCCCATGCATTCGGCATCGCCGATGCGCGCCAGCGCTTCGAGGAAGATCGTCTGCCCTTTCCAGCGCGTGAGCCGGCCCGGCAGCATCACCACCGGCACGCCATCGGGCAGGCGCCAGCGCTGGGCCAAGGCGAGAATGCGCGGCACGGGAACCGCTTGAGGGGAAAAGATTTCGAGATCGATGCCGCGATGGATGACCTCGATGCGCTCGGCCCCCACGTGGTAATTCTTGCGCACGTGATCGGCGATGAATTCGGAGATCGCGATCACGCGATCGCCGCGCGTCATGATCGCGTTGTAGCGCTTTTTGACCCAGTTTCCGAAATTGTAGGTGCCGTGAAAGGTGGTGACGAACGATACGCCCGCCCGCCGCGCGGCGGCGCGCGCGCTCCAGGCCGGCGCGCGCGAACGCGCATGCACGAGATCGACGCGCTCCGTCTCGAGG
>JBKOUH010000505.1:0-7128 GCA_046723285.1 Pseudomonadota bacterium | reverse complement strand
CGGCCAAGGCATCCAGACCGCGTTCACGCGCATCGTCGCCGAGCTCTTCGCCTGCCCGCCCGCGCGCGTCGCTTATGCGGCGATCAACACCGACGTGACGCCGTTCGACCAAGGCACCAATGCCAGCTCGGCCATCGTCGTGATGGGGCAGGCGCTCGAGCGCGCGGCGCGCGACTGCATCGCGCGCGTTCTCGCTTTCGCGGCCGCCGAGCTCAAATGCGCGGCAGAGGATTTGCGCCTCGAGAACTGGTCGGTGATCAAGGACAACCAGGCCCACGCGCTGGCGCCGATGATCATGCGCCATTTCGGCGGCACCGGCTTCGAGTTCGTCGGGCGCGGCTTCTTCAAGCCCGAGACCGACCATCACGCGCCGCTCGAGGCGAAGTGCGTCTCGTGGGAGATCGGCTGGGGCGCGGCCGAGGTGGAGGTCGACGAGGAGACCGGCCGCGTGACCGTGAAGAAGCTCGTCGTCAGCGGCGATGCCGGCCGCGCGATCCACAAAGACGCCTGCCGCGGCCAGGACGAGGGCGCCGCGATGATGGGCCTCGGCCAGGCGCTGTTCGAGACGATGCGCTTTGACGGCGCGGAACTCGTGAACATCGCCGCCGCCAAATATCGCGTGCCGCTCGCGAACGACCTGCCCGAAAGCTTCCGCGCGGTGACGCAAGAGCAGGGCCACGGGCCCGGCCCCTTCGGCGCCAAGGGCATGGGCGAGGCCGGCATGCTGCCGGTCGCCGCCGCCATCGCCAACGCGATCGAAGACGCGGTCGGCGTGCGCGTCACGTCGCTGCCGCTCTCGCCAGAAAAGGTGCTCGCCGCGCTCGACGCGAAGCGCGAAAGGCCGTAGGAGCGGAATCGCCGCGCTTGAGGCGAGGCCTCGCGCGCGCGTACAAAATGACGCTGCCTAGTAACTCTCCGGATCGACGACGAGCGCCGAGAGTCGCTGGCGGAAATCCTCGGGCATCGGCGCGGCTTTGCGCGCGGCGGGGTCGAAGAAGACCTCGACCGTCTCCTGCCACGCCGAATAGACGTTGGTGTCGGCGTTGTACATCTTGGCGATGTGGACCGCGCTCTTCTGCCCGACCTTGGAAAAGCCGGACCGGATGACGATGAGGTCGCCGGCCCTGAGCTCGCGGACGTACTTGATCGTGGTCTGCGCCACGACGACGTGCGTGCCCCGGTCGCGCATCTCGCGCTGGCTCACGCCGGCCATGGTCCAGAGATGGAAGCCGGCGTCGTCGAAATGGTGCGCATACCAGCGCACGTTCATGTGCCCGAAGTGGTCGCACATCCACGGAAAGACGACGCCGCGGTAGACTTCGTAGGAGCGCGCCGCCGGCGGCTTGTCAGCGGGCATCGAACACCTCCACTTTGATTTCCTTGCCCTCGAAGAGCGGACAGTTCGAAAGGGCAACGATACAATCCATCTCGGCGGCGAACTCGACATAGTCGCCGGGTCGCGAGACGCCCTCCTCGATCACCCAATGTCCTTTCGCGCAGTCGTGATGGAAGTTCATGAACAAATCGAAGGTGTCCGGCATGTCTTCGGGGCCAAGCCCATAGGGCGCCATGACGCCGGCGATGATCTCGTGGCAGCCGTCGCGCTCGCCCTTGCCGAGCACGCGGAAAAGCCGGCGATTGCACATGCGCCCGTGGGCATCGTGCATGCCCTTGACCGGCTGGGTGTCGGCGACGATGCGCATCATCTCGCGATTGATCGTCGACATGAGCCAGTCGCCGTCCGTGAGCCGGTCGCGCGGGTGGAATTTGCCGACCGTGGCAGGATCGAAACGAGAGCGCGAATACGACGTCGAGAGCTTCTCGCGCGGATTGGCGAGCGCGAACACCGCCATGTCGACGACCTGCTTGCCACGCATGTCGGTGACGCGCAGGCGCTGGCCGCGCCGCACTTCCAGGGCGGTTCCGCCGCTGGGTCCAAGCACCATTGCACGAAGGGGATTTATCGCGCTTTCTCCCGGATCCCGCCGGGTTGCGCGGGATGGCGCAGGTTATCCGGACAGCGAAGCGTGGCAAGAGGGTAGCGGAAAGGGCGGGACCGTGATCGATCTTCGACCCGGGGGAAAGGGGACCGCGCGGTCCGCGCTCTGGACCGAGCGCGCGCTCCGCCAGCCAGGCCGAGCCCCCGCGGCGCATGGCGTGCATGTCGCCATCGAGGGGCAGCGCATCGCGGCGGTGGAAAACGTGTCGGGCCCCGAGCCAGGCGGCATCGGCATGCTGGCGATGCCGGCCTTGTGCAATGCCCACGATCATGGCCGCGGCTTCAAGCCGAGCGCCCATGGCGTGGCCGACGACGCGGTCGAGCTCTGGGTGCCCGGCACCTACGCGACGCCACCCCTCGACCCCTATCTCGTCGCGGCCGTGGCGCTCGGCCGGATGGCGGCGAGTGGCGTCGGGTCGATCATGCACTGTCATTTGTTCCGCCCGCCGGAACGGCTGCTGGCCGAGGCCGAGTCGGTGGCGCGCGCGGCGCGCGAGATCGGCGTGCGCGTGGCTTTCGTGGTACCGCTGCGCGACCGCAACCGGCTCGGCTATGGCACGGACGACGCAATCCTTGCGCATATGGATCCCGGCTGCCGCGAGGCGATCGCGGCGCAGTTCCAGCGCCCGCTGCCGGCGATCGAGGCGCAGCTCGAGACGGTCGCGGAGATCGCGGCGCGATTCGGCGGCGAGCATTTCCACGTCCAATACGGGCCGATCGGCGCCGAATGGTGCAGCGACGGCCTGCTTGAAGCGGTGGCGGCGGGGTCCGCCGGCAGCGGCCTCCGCGTCCACATGCATTTGCTCGAATCGCGCTGCCAGCGCGAATGGGCCGATCACGCGTATCCGGGCGGCATCATCCGCCACCTCGACCGCATCGGGCTTCTTTCGCCGCGCCTCGCGGTCGCGCACGGCGTTTGGCTGCGCGCCGACGAATGCGCACTCCTGGCCGAGCGCGGCGTCGTGGTCTCGATCAACACGACGTCGAACCTCCGTCTGCGCTCGGGCATCGCGCCGCTGGCGGAGATGCGGCGGGCCAAGCTGGGCGTCGCATTCGGCATGGACGCGCTTTCGCTCGACGACGACGACGACATGCTGCGCGAACTGCGCCTTGCCTATCGCCTGCATCGCGGCTTCGGCTTCGAGGAGCAACTCGACAAGGCGGCGTTGTTCGACGCCGCGATGCGACAGGGGCCGGCGATCGTCACCGGCGGATCCGGCTTCGGCGCCATCGAGGCGGGGTTCATGGCAGACGTGCTGCTGCTCGACTATGCGGCCATGACCGCCGATGCGATCGACGCGCTTTGCGACGAAGCCGAGATCGTCCTTGCCCGGGCCACCGCCGAGCATGTGCGAAGGCTGATCGTCGCCGGCCGCGAGGTCGTCGCCGAGGGAAAGCTCGTCGGCCTCGATCTCACCGCCGCCGAGCGCGCACTCGCGGCCGAGGCACGTCGCCTAGTGGAGCCGCTGATGGCGCTGCGCCCGACGCTCGCCGCGTATCAGGAAGGCCTGCGCCGCTTCTATCGCGCCGGCGGCCACACCAAGGCCGCGCCGCGCTAATAGCGCTGCGCTTCGGGGCACTCCTTCCAATACGAATCGACGTGCGCCTTGAACACCGTGTCGGTGGCTTTGATCGTGGGGCCGCCCTGGCCCGGCACCACTTCGAGCTTGTACCAATCCTGGATCGGGATGCCGTTGACGTTGTACTTGAAGGGCCCGCGCACCGATTCGAATTCGACGCGCCGCATCGTCTTGGCCAGCGTCAGCATATCCGACTCGTCGAACGTGCCGAGCTTGCGCAGCGCGGCCGCGAGCAGCCGCGGGGCATCATAGGCCTGGGCGGCGAAATAGCTCGGGTGGTGGCCATATTTGGCGATGTAGTTCTTGACGAACTTCTCGTTGCCCGGGAACTTGCCGTTGGGATCCCAGAACATCGCATGGAACGTGCCGAGCGCGCTGTCGCCGACCGCCTTCAACGTGACATTGTCCACGACCGCCAGCGTGTAGAGCTTGATCTCCTTTGCGGCGCCCGAGGCATTCCACTGCTTCATGAAGGCGATGCCCATGGCGCCGGGCGCGAAGATGAAGACGCCCTCGGGCTTGGCCGCGCGCAGCTTCGAAATCTCCGCCTGGAAGTCCGTGGCGCCGAGCTTGTACAGGAGCTGATCGATGACCCTGCCTTTGTAGTAGCGGCGGAAGCCGGCGAGCATGTCCTTGCCCGCCTGATAATTTGGACTCAGCAGGAAGACGCTCTTGACGCCCTCCTTTTCCACGAGCGCGCCCGAGCTTTCGCCCTGCTGGTCGTTGTTCCAAGACGTCGAGATGAAATACGGGCTGCACTGGCCGCCTGCCATCGGCGAAGCGCCGGCATTCGTGCTGATGAGAATGCGCTTGCCATCGATGACGGGGCCCTTGACCGCCATCAGTACGTTGGACCAGACGATGCCGGCGACGATATGGACCTTGTCGCCGCCGAGCATGCGGCGCGCCGCGTTCAGCCCGATGTCGGTATCCTGCTGGTCGTCGCCATAGACGACCTTGGCTGGAACACCGGCGAGCTTGTCGCCATCCTTGGTCCAGCCCTCGTCTTCGAGGCCGAGCTTCCATCCGTTCAGCTGCTGATTGCCGAGGAAGGCGCCGCCGCCGGTGAGCGTCGTCAAGAATCCGATGCGCAGCTCGGCGCATGCGGGACCCGCGGCGAGACTGGCCGCGGCCAGAGCGCCGAGCCATACGGCATTTATGCGTATCAGCGACCTCATCTTCGATCCTCCCTCGCTTCGGCGATTTGCCGCCGCAACAAACAGTTCCGCGCACCGGGCCGGAATTCTTTTGGCCTTGAGCGGGTGGGAGGTTAGTGGAATGCTCCGGCCCGCGCAATTTTCGCAACACACGAGCACCCATCATGGCCGAGATCGTCTTCGCGGCCGGCATTCCTCATGCGCCGGCGATCGTCGGATTGTTCGACAAGGCGAGCCCCGAATCCCAGAAGGTCGTGCGTGAAACCTTTGCCGGTCTTTCGCGCGACCTCAGAGCCGCGCGCCCCGACGTGCTCATCGTTTTCGCCAACGACCACATCACCAACTCGCGCATCACCCAATACCCGGATTTTCTGATCGGGATGGCTCCCGAGCACCGGGGCCCGCACGAATGGTTCAAGCCGTGGATCGGCTGCCGCGATTACGTGGTGAAAGGAAATCCGGCGGTGGCCGAGGCGCTGTTCCGCGGCATGACCAATCGCGGCGTGCGCATGTTCGCGAGCCGGAAGCCGCTCAATTTCGACGACAACATCTCGGTCCCCTCGACACTGCTCGATCTCGACAAGATGCCGGTCACGATGGTGCCCGTGATGCAGAACTGCACCGTGCCGCCGTTTCCCGATCAGCATCGCTGCTACGCCGTGGGCCAGGCGCTCGGCGATTTCATCCGCAAGGATCTACCAGCGGACATGCGCATCGGCCTCATCGGCTCGGGCGGCTTGAGCCATGAGCCGGGCGGGGCGCGCTATCTCTTCATCGACGAGGCCTTCGATCGCTGGTTCATCGACCGCTGCGTGAAGGCCGATCACGAGCGTCTCTTGAAGGAACTCACCATCGAAAAGATGGAGGCGGCGGGTTCGGGCGGCACCAGCGAGTTGCTCGCCTGGGTGGTCGTGATGGGCGCCATCGGCGAGCGGCCCGGGCATTCTTTCGGCTACGCGATCTGCACCGATTTCCGCTGCGGCATCGGGGCCGTCGCGTGGCCGCTCGCGGCCTGAGGGAGCAAGCGCGATGGGCCTCGAGAAATTCGATCCGACGCTGGCCGGGCACGATCTTGTCCAGGATTTGAAATGGGACCCGGCCCTGCGCGCCGAGTTCAAGCGCAATGAAAAGGCCGTGCTGGATCGCTACGCGCTGCGCCCGGCCGAGCGGAAAGCCATCGAACAACGCGATTTCAAGGCGCTCTACGATCTGGGCTTCCACCCCTATCTCGGCGGGCAGCTCTCGCGCTTCATCTACGGCAACGACGCCGGCGCGGGCGCCCTCGTCGCCAACAAGATGCTGATCGAGTCGCTGACGAAGAAATAGCGCGTCCGCCGCCATGGGCTGGCGCGGGGGCCAGTCGCGGGGCGATCAGCGTGCGGCGGCGAGGCCGTCGTGGAAGGCCGAGACGACGGCGTGGAACGCCTCGGGCTGCTCCCTGAACGGGAAGCTGCCCGAGCGGTTGACGACGTGGAACTGCGTGGCCGGCTGCCGCTCGGCGATCAGCTTGAAGAGCGCGATGCCTTGCTCGACCGAGGTGAGCGGATCGTGGCGCGCCCAGACCAGCTGGGCCGGAACCGGGAACGCGCGTGCGCGGCAATGCGCGTAGAGGCGCGCTTTCGCCGCCGGGATGCTGGCGAGAACGCTCTTGCCGGCACCGGCGATGGCCGCGCGGTGCGGCGGCGCATCGGCGCAGGCCGCGCAGCGATCGAGGAAATCGGAGGCGATGTGATGCGGCGTGTAGGAGAGCCGCTCGAGCGCCCAGGCCTGCGCGGCACGGCTCCAGAGCGGCCGCGGTGGATTGAGCAGCGCCAGGCTTGCGACGCTGTCGCCCGAGGGCGCCGCGGCCGCACCGGCTGCGACGCTGACCGAACGGAATTTGGCAGGCGCTTCGAGCGCCGCCCACAGTGCGATCAAGCCGCCCTCGTCGTGGCCGACGACGTGACAGGGCGCGAGCCTCAGCGCGTCGATCAGCGCAAGCGCGAACCGCCCCGCGCGATCGACGGACGCGCCGTCCTGCGGTGCAGACGTTTCGCCGAAGCCGGGCAAATCGAGCGCCGCGACCCGCCGGGTGTTGGCGAACAGCGGGAGACAGGGCGACCAGACATGCGCGCCACTGCAATAGAGCGTCGCCCCCGGAGCGCCGCCGTGCAGGAAGAGGATGGGCTCGCGCTCGGGGCCGCCCTGAACCACGCGCGTGCGCGCGCCCGCCACTTCGACGATGTCCTCGGCGAGCGTGCTCATGCCGAGGCCCAGGCTGCGAAATTGGCGAGGAGAGCGTTGAAGCGCTCGGGATGCTCGCGGAACGGAAAATGGCCCGAATGGTTCACGACGTGCAGCAGCGCGCGCCGCTCATGCGCCGCCGCCATCTCGAAAAGGTCGCGCCCGCCCT
>JBKOUH010000398.1:0-6399 GCA_046723285.1 Pseudomonadota bacterium | reverse complement strand
CTACGACGCGGCCTTGAAGGCCGGCTTCGAGATCGTCGAGCGCCACGCGCACAGCCAGGTGATCCCCGGCTCGCTCGCCGAAGTGGGCCGCGACGCCACCGTCTTCTGGAACTACGTCGACCTCCGCTTCCGCGCGCCGATGGCGTTTCGGATCGAGGCCGACATGGACGCGGAGCACCTCGTCCTCCGCTTCCGCGCGGCCGAAGACAAGGCCGCCATGCCGGCGTTCGCAGCGAAGCCGGGCAAGGCCGGCAAGGGCCCGAACAACTGCCTCTCGTGCAACGTGATCCAATGCTTTCGACACGTGGCGCCCGCGCAGGGACAAAGCGGCGAAACGGCGTTCCTGCTCGACGGCTTCGTGCCCGAGTTCGACGGCTACATCCGCTCGGTTCGCCGCGACAACGACACGCTGTTCGTGCCGCTGGACGGCGCGCGCTACGGCAAGCGCAACTATGCCTGGACGACGGCGGGCTTCGCCGATGTCCGCACCAGCACGCTCGCGACGCTGCTGCGCGCCTGGCGCAGCCGCCGCCTCGCCGATCAGGGTGCCGCGCGCCAGCAGGCGCTGCTCGCCTCCGCCGCGCGCCTCGCGCGGAGCTATGCGCGCCGGCTCAAGCCCGAGGCCACGCACATCGTAGTGGCGCAGAACCTCTTGCCGCATCTCTGGCGCGAAGGTCATTTGAAGGGCCGCACCTTCGACGTGCTGATGACGGCGCTGCCGATGGGCGTGCTGCAGCAGCGGCTCGACCGCGCCGCCAAATGCCATCCCGAGAGCAAGACGCTCGGCGATTTCCGCGCCGATCCGGCGCTGGTCTCGGCCGAGGCCGCGGCGCTCGAGCGCGCGCGCAAGATCGTGACCGCCCATGCCGAGATCGCGGCGCTGTTCCCGCTAAAGGCCGTCCAGCTCGATTGGGTCATGCCGCAGGTTGGCAAGACGCTGCCGGCAGCCAAAGCCGCGAAGGCGCGGATCGTCTTCCCGGCCGGCGCGCTCGGGCGCAAGGGCGCCTTCGAACTTCGCCGCGCGCTTCAGGGCCTCGACGTGATACTCGTCGTCGCCGGCGCGGACCACGAAGGCGCCGACTTTTGGCGCGGCATCGAGATCGAGCGCCGCCGCCCGGGTCCGGAGCTCTTCGCCGGCGCCAGCGCCGTCGTGCTGCCGGCGCTCGTCGAACACAATCCGCGCACGCTGCTGCGCGCGCGCGCCGCCGGCATCCCGGTGATCGCCTCGCGCGAATGCGGCCTTCCGCGCATGCCCGGCGTCACGATCGTCCCCGGCGGCGACGTCACCGCGTTGAGCGCCGCGCTGCTCACCGTGCTCGGCTGGGACAAGCCCACGCTCGCCCGCGCGGCATAGGCGATCGGGCGGCCTTAGTCGCTATAGGAGCTCGGCGGCCCGTAGGGCGGCGGATAGGTCGGCGGGCCGGGCTGCGCGTAGCCGGGCGGCGCGCTCGACGGGCCCGGCGGCGGCTCGACCGTGGCTTGGCGTTCGCACACCACGTGCCGGAGGCCCGTGCAGCGCGCACCGGTGCAGTTGGCGTTGTCGCCGGCCACGCGCGTGGCGCCCGGCTTGTAGGGCGACCAATCGATGGCGCGATCGAAGCCGCGGAACTCGCAGAACTTGTTGGCGCCGCCCCAGCCGCAATCGGTGCCGCGAATGCTGCACCAATCGGCCGGCACGCCCTCGTTGCGCGGGTGGTCGAAGCGCACGCGCGCCGGCCGCGCCGTGTCCGGCACGGTCGCGGGCGGCTGAGGCGGCGGCGCCGTCGCGGCCTGGCCCGCCGCCATCTTGCAGACGACCGACTGGAACGCGGTGCAGGTGGGACCGGTGCAGTACGTGTCGCCGCTCATCAGGTAGGTGCGGCCGGGCTGGAACACTTCGTAGCTGAGCGCCCGCTCATAGCCGCGGTCGCGGCAGAAGGCGTGGGCGCCCTGCCAGCCGCAGCCCTGGCCCCATGAGCGGCACCAATCGACGGGTACGCCGTCGACGGCGGGGTTGTCGATGCGGATCTCCTCGGCAGCCGCCGCGGCGGCGAATGCGCCGATGCCGGCCGCCAGCGCGAGCGCAGGCAGCGTTTTCCGGAACACGTCACGTCCCCCCAATCTCCAATGCTTCTTCATACGGCGCCTGCCCGCGCAGCGTGGCCGCGGGGGCCGTGGCGTGGCCGCGCCGGCGTGGCTATGGTGCGGCTACAGCAGACAAAGCGCGAGGGAGGAGATGGGTAAGATCGGTTTCATCGGGCTCGGCGCCATGGGGCGGCCCATGGCAGGTAACCTCGCCAAGAAAGGCTTCGATCTCGTCGTCCATGATCTTCGCCGCGAACCCGTCGAGGCGCTGGCCAAGCTCGGTGCCGTGGCGGGCAACGGCGTCGCCGGCGTCACGCAAGCGTCCGAAATCGTGGTCGCGATGCTGCCCGACTCGCCCGACGTGGAGGCGGCGGTGCTGGCGCCCGGCGGCATCCTCGAAAACGCCAAGAAAGGCCAGGTGCTGATGGACATGAGCACCGTCGACCCCGGCACCACCGACAAGCTCGCGGCCGCCGCCGCCAAGAAGGGCGTGGGCTTCGTCGATGCGCCGGTCGGCCGCCTCGTCGCCCATGCCGAGCAGGGGAAATCCCTGTTCATGGTCGGCGGCAGCAAAGAAGACGTCGCGCGCGTGCGCCCGCTGCTCGAGGCGATGGGCGACACGATCTATCACTGCGGTCCCGCCGGCGCCGGCACGCGCACCAAGCTCGTCAACAATTACCTCGCGATCTTCCATTGCGTGCTGAATGCCGAGGCGCTGGCGCTGGCGACGGCGCTGAAGCTCGATCTCAAGACGACGCTCGACGTGATCTACGGCACCACCGCCGTGAACGGCCAGAACAAGGTCAACTGGCCCAACAAGGTGCTGAAGGGTGACACGTCGCCGGGCTTCCGCATTGCGCTTGCGCACAAGGACGCCTCGCTCATTACCGAGGCGGCGCGCAAGGCCGGCGTGCCGATGTTCGTCGGCGTCGCCGCGCGCGAGATGCTGGGGCAGGCGATGCGCACCGGCGAATTCGCCGACAAGGATTTCTCGGCGATGCTCGATTACGTGTGCCAGCAGGCCGGCGTGAAGTCGCCGCGGCTTTAAGGGGAAGCTATCGCGGCCCGACGCGCGCGGGCGGCGCGGGCTTCTTCTCGTCCTTCTTCGTGGCCGGCGGCGCGGGGGTTTCCTTTTTCTCTTCCGGCTTGGCGGCGGGGGTGGGGCCGGGCTTCGGCTCCTCGCTCTTCTTTTCGCCGTCTTCCTTCTTCTCGTCCTTCTTCTCCGGCTCGAGCAGGTCTTCGATCTTGTAGGTCATGAAGCGCGAGCTGGTCGTGGGCAGGTGATAGGCCCAGGCGCGCACGCGGCTGTTGATCTCGGCCGCTTCCTTCCTGACCGCGTCGGCGTCCTTGAGCTTCGAATCGGCCTTCGGCTTCTCCTTCAAGAGCGCCGCCTCGTCGACCTCGGCCGTGAGCGAGACCCAGAACTTCTTGTCGACCTCGGCCATGCGCGCCTTGATCACGAGCCCGTCGAAGCTCCGCCACGTGCCGGTGCCGATGGCGTTCTTCTCGAAATCGATGTCGGCGACTTTCTTCACGTCGTCGAGGTTCACGCCGTCGAGCGATTCGGCGACGTAACTGATCGTGCGCGCCTCTTTGGGCTTGCGGCCCGCCGGCAGGTTCTTGAGCGCGAATTCCTTGTCGTCGGCCTTTTCCTTGGCGATGTGCAGGACGAGCTCGTCCTTGGGGCTCTTCGTCTCGACGTCCTTGATGCGGTCGACCTTGACGTCGATGACGCTCCGCTGAATCCAGTCGAGCGCCTCGGGCTTCAGGGACGGATCGCCCTCGGCGAGCCAGGCCTGGTCGCTGCCGGCCTTCCGGACATAGACCATCTCCTTGCCGAGGATGACGTTCGTCGTGTTGGCCTTGCCGAAGATCACGTCCGCCAAGACCTTCCCGTCCTTGTCCTTGACCGTGAGCTGCTTGGATTGCGCGTCTTTCCCCTTGGGATCCTCGAGCTCGAGCTTGGCCAGGCGCGCGGGGTCCTTGGTCTTGGCCTCGTAGGGACGGAGCTCGGTCAGCGCGAAAAGCGCCTTCCGCACCAGCGCGGTGTCGGCGGGATAATCCGCAATGTCCTTCACGACCCAGACGCCGTCCTTCAAGTAGACGGTGAAGGACTTACCCTTCGCGGTGACGGTGAGGCTCGCCGCGCTGTTGATCGTTTTCGGATCGAGGTTTGCGAACAGGCGCTCGCCCGGCGTCGCGCGCTCGCTGGTGGGCGCCGGCGTCAGGTAGATCGTGGCGCCGATCAGGATCGCGGTGACGCCCGAGAGTGCGTAGAGGACTTTGCTGTTCATCGCGTTTCTCCCGGCCTCACGCGGTCTCGTAGCGGCGGCGGCGGCGCCGGTAGCGCACGACGCCGACGATGATGGCGACGACGCCGACGAGCGCGGGGATGAATCCGACATTGACGAGCTTCATGCGCTGGTCGAGCGCCTCGTAGCCGCGCCGCGCCTCGAACTGCACCGCGCGCTGCTCGCGGCGGATGCGCAGAAGCTCGCGCGTGAAGTCGACGACGGCGGCCTGCTGGTCGGAGGTGAGCTCGATCTTGCCGTCCTTCCCCTTGGTGCGGACGTCCTTCAGCTTGTCCTGGATCTCCTTGTAGCGCTTCTCGAGGTCCGCGCGCTGCGCCCTGAGGCGCTTGTCGGCGTCGGCCTGGATCTCCTCGACGCGCGTGAACGGCCGGGCCGCGATGCCCTTGCCGCGCAGGCCCTTCAGCGCGTTGTCGCCCGACATTTGGTCGAGAGCGAACATCAGGAAATCCGCGTTGCCGGTGTAGGGGATGCGAATGGTCTCGCCGAAGAAGTTCTGCTCGCGCGCCCAAAACTGGTCCTGCAGGAAATCGACGTCGGCGACGACGATGACATCGATGTCGCCCTTCGATTCCTTGAGCGGCTCCTCCTTCTTCGGCTCCTCTTTCTTTGCTTCTTCCTTCTTGGGTTCGTCTTTCTTCGCTTCGTCCTTCTTCTCGCCCTCCTTGGGCGGCTCTTCCTTCTTCGGCTCCTCTTTCTTGGCTTCGTCCTTTTTCGGTTCTTCTTTCTTTTCTTCTTTGGCCTTGGGCGCGCCTTCGGGGAACGCGGACTTCACCTTGCCGTTGATGCGCACCGCGAGGCTCTCGACTTCCTTGCCTGGCTGATACTCGCGCGCGAGGCCGACCACGTCGGGCTGCATGCGCAGCTTGTTGGCCTCGGTTTCCGACGCGGTGGCGGTGGTGAACACCAGCGGCGTCACCTTCGTGGTGCCGTCCTTGGCCTTCAGGATGATGCCGCTCGAGGCGAAGATGAGCTGGTTCAAGCCGGCGGTCACCGGATCGCTGCGGTTGATGTTGTTGCCGGCGCCGGTGGTCGCACGCAGATCGAGCCAGGCCACGTACCGCGCGGCGACCGCGCGTCCGCCCTGATCGGTGGCGTTGACGCGGAGCGCCCGGTCGGCGTCGGTCGCGACCTTCTCTGGCTTCAGCTCGATGCCCCAGGCCTTGAACAGCTTCGGCAGGTCCGAGCCGGGGCCGACCATGCCGCCGCCGAACATCGTGCGCCGGCGCGGCGCCGATTCGGGCACGGGATCGACGAGGATGACGGCCTTGCCGCCCTTCAGGACGTATTGATCGATCGCGAACATCGTCTTGTCGTCGAGGCCGGCCGGATGCGCGATCAGCAGCACGTCGACGTCGTCGGGGATCTTGTCGACGTCGGAGATCATCTTGGTTTCGAACACGCCGCTCATCTCGGTGTAGATCGGCCAGGGCGGCTGCATGCCGCCGGGCGTGAACTGGCCCTGGAACGGCAGGCTCGAGATGATGCCGACGACCTTCTTCTTGGGGTTCGAGAGATTGCGGACGAGGCGCGTCAGGTCGTACTCGATGAAGGATTCGCGGTTCGGGTGGAAGAACGCGATCTTGTCGCTCTCGTCGACGGTATTCGTGCCGACGAGACCGAAGAACACCTGCTCGCCGCTCTGGTCGAGCGGGATGGCCTGCACGCCGAACGCAACCGCGCGGTCCTCGTCCTCGGAAAAGGGCGCGGGGTTCAGGATCTCGAGCCGGATCTTGCCGCGCGAGAGGGCGGCATAGCGCTCCAACAGAGCGCGCACGCGCGTGGCGTAGGCGCCATAGGTCGGCACTGTTTCGCCGAGCTTGGTCGAGTAGAAGAAGCGGAGCGTCACCGGCTCCTGCATCTCGCGCAGCGTCTTGAAGGTGCCTTCGGAGAGCGTGAAGGTCTTGTCCTGGGTGAGATCGAGCGCCACGCCGCGCACGCCCACGTTCGAGAGCGCGTTCACGGCCGCCAGGAAGACGAACGAGACGACGAGCGTGCCGACGATGATGCCGCGGCGGGATTTCAT
>JBKOUH010000389.1:0-2947 GCA_046723285.1 Pseudomonadota bacterium | reverse complement strand
GAGGCGGATCGACTGCAAGAGGTCGTGGATCATCACCGGCTTGAACACGTTGAGCTCGAAATGCCCGTTCGAGCCCGCGACCGTGATCGTCACGTGATTGCCCATCACCTGGCAGCACACCATGGTGAGCGCCTCGCACTGGGTCGGGTTGATCTTGCCGGGCATGATCGACGAGCCCGGCTCGTTCTCCGGCAAGAGCAGCTCGCCGAGCCCCGAGCGCGGCCCCGAGCCCAGGAAGCGGATGTCGTTCGCGATCTTCATCAGCGAGACCGCGAGCACGTTGAGGGCGCCCGAAGCCTCGACCACGGCGTCGTTGGCGGCGAGGGCCTCGAATTTGTTGGGCGCGGTCTTGAACGTGAAGCCCGTGATCGCCGAAACCTTGGCGGCGAACGCCTTGTCGAAGCCCTTCTTGGCGTTGAGGCCGGTGCCGACCGCGGTGCCGCCTTGGGCCAGCAGCGAGAGCCGCGGCAGCGTGCCTTTGACGCGCTCGATGCCGAACGCCACCTGCGCGGCGTAGCCCGAGAATTCCTGGCCCAGCGTCAGCGGAACCGCGTCCTGCGTGTGCGTGCGCCCGAGCTTGATGATCTTCGCGAACGCCTTCGACTTCGCGGCGAGCGCGGCGTGGAGGTGCTTCAGCGCCGGCAGCAGCCGCTCGTTGATCTCGAGCACCGCCGCGATGTGCATCGCGGTCGGGAACGTGTCGTTGGAGGATTGGCTGCGATTAACGTGATCGTTGGGGTGCACCGGCTTCTTCGAGCCGATCTCGCCGCCCAGCATCTCGATCGCGCGGTTTGAGATGACCTCGTTGGCGTTCATGTTGGTCTGGGTGCCCGAGCCCGTCTGCCACACGACGAGCGGGAAATGGTCGTCGAGCTTGCCGGCGATGACCTCGTCGGCGGCGGCGACGATGGCCTTGCCGATCTTCTTGTCGAGCTCGCCCATCTCCATGTTGGCCTCGGCGGCCGCGCGCTTCAGGATGCCGTAGGCGCGGACGAGCGGAACCGGCATGCGCTCGGTGCCGATCTTGAAATTCTCGCGCGAGCGCTGCGTCTGCGCGCCCCAATAGCGGTCGGCGGGCACCTCGACGGCGCCCATCGTATCGGTCTCGACGCGGACGGCAGGGCGGTTCATGAAACGCGGTCTCCCCTGGAGAGGCTTCTCGACGGCGCGGGTTTTAGACCGCGTAAGCCGGCAAGCAAAGAGTGGCCCCGCCGGCGCGCGAGGCGGGAGTCAGCGCTTCTTTCCGGCGCGTCGCTTCGGCTTTGCTGCCGCCTGTGCGGCGGCCCAAGCGCCGTGCGCCCATTCGGCCAGGGCGTCCGGGTCGTCGAGCACGCCCGCCGGCACCTCGTAATAGGAGGTGAGCGTGGCCGTTGCGCCAAGGCGCACATAGGTGAACGGCTTGGCGCCCGCTTCGAGGTAGGCACCGCGGTTCGCGTCGCCGACCTTGAAATAGAGGACATCGCCGGCCACGAGGCCGAACATCAACCCGCCGCGGAAGAGGCCCGCGCCGCTGAACATGCGCCGCATCCCCATCGGGCCGAAGCCCCTGAGCTGGTCGGCAACGAGATCGAGGAATTCGCGGCTGGCGGCCATGGCCGTCGAGCATCCGATACGCGCGCGTCGCCGGCAAGCGGCCGGACGCGCGCGTTCCCGCTGCGGCATTTTGGCGGCAAGGCCGCCAGCCTCGACAAAGGCGACCCGCTTTGTTATAGACCGCGGCCTTGCGCGCCGGCCTTGGCACACCATCTCTGGCAAGCCGTCTTCGGCGCAAGCACCGCGCGGCGCGTCGATGCCTTGCGGCAAGCAAGGGTTCCCGGTTCGGGCGATTAGCTCAGTTGGTAGAGCAGCTGACTCTTAATCAGCGGGTCGCAGGTTCGAGTCCTGCATCGCCCACCACCTCATAGTAAGTCCGGAACGTTGGCGTTACCGAACGGGCATACGCGTCCTTCGCCGTTGTGCCCCAAATAATCCACTCCACAACGTGGTAGCGAGCCATCAAAGGACGGTTTGGCTGGCTGATCGGATTTTATGGATTCTCGGGAAGTGACGAGGACTGACCCTGTGCGGATGCGCTCGGCCGCGCCTTTTTTCCGAAAGCCTAAGAGGAAGATCAATCGGCCGAATTACGCAGGAATTGGGCATAGAAGCGAATAATCTCTCCATAGTTGTCGAGAGCAATCCGCTCATCCTCTCCATGCATTCGGCCCATATCCTTCGGTCCCAGTCGCGTCGGCAGAAACCGGTACACGTTATCTGCCACGCTGGTGAAGTAACGGGAATCAGTGGCGGCTATGACGAGTGCAGGGGTCACGATTGCGTCCGGAAATATCTGGCGCACAGTCGTTACAAGCCAGCGGTAGCTCTCAGAGTTGACGTCGGACACAGGCGAAGGATCTTTGGCATCACCATGCTGCCGAACCTCGACACCGCTTCCATCAAATGCCGCACGTATTGAGGCCAGTATTTCGGCGACCGTGTCTCCCGGAAGCAGGCGAAGATTTACGATCATGCGTGCTTCGCTAGGTAACATGTTCTCCTTCTCGCCAGCGTGAATGATCGTTGCGGCAGCCGTAGTACGAATCATTGCATTGGTCTCCGGAATCCGCGTGAATTGGGAGAGCAACAATGGTTCGGTCAGCCAGCGGTTGGCGACGACAAGGCGGCGCCCGAAAGAAAAGTATGGCGCCAGATGATCTAGAGTTTGCGACATCGGCGGCCGAAGGCGCGCGGGCAGCGATTCCGGACTCAAGCGCCGCAACGCCCGGCCCAATACCACGATTGCGGAATTCGAAGAAGGCATTGAGGAGTGGCCGCCCGTGGTTCGAGCGATCAATTCGATCGTCAGATAGCCCTTCTCGGCGGTCCCGATAAGTGCGATCGGCCGTTTGATACCGGGCATAAGACCAATGGCAATGGGCGACCCTTCGTCGAGCACTGCCTCTAAGCG
>JBKOUH010000142.1:0-3802 GCA_046723285.1 Pseudomonadota bacterium | reverse complement strand
CGGCAAGGTCATCTACGAGGCCAGCGACATGCGGGTCGGCTTGTTCGTTGGCGAGGCTGCTGCGGCATGAGACGCGTCGTCGTCACCGGTATCGGCATCGTCTCCTCCCTGGGCAACAACCAGGATGAGGTGCGCCAGTCCTTGAAGGATGGGCGCTCCGGCATCGTCTTCGTACCCGAATACAAGGAAATGGGCTTCCGGAGCCACGTGCACGGCGCGATCACGCTCGATCCCGACACCGCCGTCGACCGGCGTCTCCGCCGCTTCATGGGGGACGGCGCCGTCTGGAACTACGTGGCCATGCAGCAGGCGATCGCGGATTCGGGCCTTCCCGAGAGCGACGTCTCGAACGAGCGCACGGGCCTCATCATGGGCTCGGGCGGGCCTTCGACGAAGGACCAGGTCGCGGCCGCCGATCTCTTGCGCGAGAAGAAATCCTCGAAGCGCGTCGGCCCGTTCATGGTCCCGCGCACGATGTCGAGCACCAATTCGGCGACCTTGGCGACGCCGTTCCACATCAAGGGCGTCAACTACTCGATCACCTCGGCCTGCTCGACCAGCGCGCACTGCATCGGCAACGCCAGCGAGCTCATTCAGTTCGGGAAGCAGGACGTGATGTTCGCCGGCGGCGGCGAAGGCCTGCATTGGACGCTGTCGGTGCTGTTCGACGCGATGCCGGCGCTGTCATCGGGCTTCAACGACACGCCCACCAAGGCCTCGCGCCCGTTCGACGCCAAGCGCGACGGCTTCGTGATCTCGGGCGGCGGCGGTTGCGTCGTGCTCGAGGAGCTCGAGCACGCCAAAGTGCGCGGCGCCAAGATCTATGCCGAGCTCGCCGGCTACGCCGCCACCTCCGACGGCTTTGACATGGTGCAGCCTTCGGGCGAGGGCGCCGCGCGCTGCATGCGCCTCGCCGTCAACGGCATCGCGTCGCCGGTCGACTACATCAACACGCATGGCACTTCGACGCCGATCGGCGACCAGCAGGAGCTGAAAGCGATCCGTGAAGTGTTCGGTGCGCCCGGCAGCAACCGAATTCCCTATTTCACCTCGACGAAATCGCTGACCGGCCACGCGCTCGGCGCGGCTGGCGTGCACGAAGCGATCTACACGATCATGATGATGCAGGATCGGTTCATCGCCGCCTCGGCCAATGTCGACGAGCCCGATCCCGAGGCCGCCGGCATGCCGCTGGTCACGAAGCGCAAGGACGACATCGACTTGAACGTGACGATGTCGAACAGCTTCGGCTTCGGCGGCACCAACGCCTGCCTCGTCTTCAAACGCTACGACGCCTGAAGTCGGTTCACAGGAGCCGGGGAGTCGGGGGAGGTATTTCCTCTGGGGCGCGCCCTTGGCGCGCCCTTATTGATTCCCCCTGGCTCCCCGGCCCTCCGGCTCCCGTAGATTCCTTTTCGTTCGTGAGAGGTTAGGGCATGAGCGCCGTTGCCGTGCTGAATGCGGCCGAGGCCGAGGCCGAGCTCGATGCGCTGGCAGAGATCCTCTGGGATTGCGTCGATGGCGGCGCCAGCGTGAATTTCGTCAAGCCCTTCACGCACGAGGAGGCGCGCGAATTCTGGCGCCGAGTCATCGCCAGCATGCGCGCCGGCGGCACGGTCATGCTCGCGGCGCGGCATGAAGGCCGGCTCGCCGGCACCGTGCTGCTCGGCATCGACACGCCGCCGAACCAGCCGCATCGCGCCGACATCAAGAAGCTGCTCGTGCATCGCCGTGCGCGCCGCTACGGCCTCGCCCGCGCGCTGATGGCGGCGGCGGAAGCCGAAGCGCGCCGGCGCGGCCGCCAACTCCTGACGCTCGATACCCAATGCGGCAGCGCCGCCGAACGCCTCTATCACGCGCTCGGCTATACGCTTCTCGGCATCATTCCGCGCTACGCCGTGGCCCCCGACGGCGGCGCCGTCGACGATTGCGCTTTCTTTTACAAGGCGCTGGCATAGGGTATCGGTACGGAGGCGGTCCCGGGCGCCCCCGAATCTTCCCCCGTCTCCCCGCCGCCCTGTTAATCCTTCCCGGCAGAATCCGAGAAAACACGATGAATGCACCGGCAGGGCTGATGGCGGGCAAGCGCGGGCTGGTCCTGGGCGTGGCCAACGACCGCTCGCTCGCATACGGCATCGCGCGCGCGGCGCGCCAGCAGGGCGCCGAACTCGCCTGCACCTATCAGGGCGAGGCGTTCGGCCGCCGCGCCGTTCCGCTGCTGGAAGAGCTCGGCGCGAAACTCATTCTTTCCGCCGATGTCGAGAATGCGAAAAGTCTCGACGACGTTTTCGCCGAGATCGCGGCGAAGTGGGGCGGGCTCGATTTCGTCGTCCACTCGCTCGCCTTCTCCGACCGCGAGGAATTGAAGGGGCGCTACGTCGATACCACGCGCGCCAATTTCCTGCGCACGCTCGATATCTCCTGCTACTCGTTCACCGACATCGCGCGCCGCGCCGAGCCCTTGATGAAGAACGGCGGCGCGCTCTTGACGCTCACCTTCGAGGGCGCGCGCCGCGTCTTCGCCAGCTACAACGTGATGGGCCTCGCCAAGGCCGCGCTCGAGGCCTCGGTGCGCTACCTCGCGAGCGATCTCGGCAAGCACGGCATCCGCGTCAACGCGCTCTCGGCCGGGCCGATGCGCACCTTGGCCGGCGCCGGCGTGGGCGACGCGCGCTACGTCTACGGCTGGACGCAAGCCAATGCGCCGCTCCGCCGCAATCCCAAGCTCGACGAAGTCGGCAATGCCGGCCTCTATCTGATCTCGCCGCTCTCGGGCGGCGTCACCGGTGAAATCCACTCGGTCGATTGCGGCTACCGCATCATCGGCATGGGCGTCGTGCCGGGAAAAGGATAGCGCTGCGTATCGGCAGACTCTGAATCTGCTGAATTTCAAGGCATCTAATCGCGTCGATCAAGCGCGCGGCGCCTTGTCTTGAGGTGGCGCTGAAATATTTGTGTTCAGGGCGGCATGGCCGCTCTACCCGTGCATTGCTTGCGGAAGCGAAGCCCCACTGATCTCTTGCTCCGCGAAACTCGATGCGAGGAGAGGCCCAATGACCGCCAAACTGGTCTCTGCCGTTCGTGCCTTTCTCCTCGCATCTTTGACGGTCTTGCCGTTCGCGGCACCGGCCTCGGCCGAGGCGCCGCAGAGCCGCTTCGCCGAAGCCAATGGCGTGCGGCTGCACTATCTCGCTGCAGGCAAAGGCGCGCCGGTAATCCTGGTGCACGGCTACGCGGAGACCAGCCACATGTGGCGGCCGCTCATCGCCGAGCTCGCCAAGACGCACACGGTGATCGCGCCCGATCTGCGCGGCTTCGGCCGCTCCGCGAAGCCGCCGCAGGGATACGACAAGAAAACCATGGCGCAGGACATCCACGCCCTTGCCGTCTCGCTCGGGCATCGGCGCGTAAAGCTTGTTGGCCACGATATCGGGCTCATGGTCACCTATGCCTACGCCGCGCAATTTCCCGCCGAGGTCGATCGCATCGCATTGATGGACGCGTTCCTGCCCGGCGTCGGCGATTGGACGAAGGTTTGGCTGTTGCGCGACCTCTGGCATTTCCATTTCTACGGCGAGGTGCCGCTGAAGCTCGTCGCCGGCCGCGAGCGCATCTATCTCGAGCACTTCTGGAACGATTTCGCCGCTGACCGCACACACTCGGTGCCCGAGCGCGACCGCCGCTTCTATGCCAAGGCCTATGCGCAGCCCGGCGCGATGCGGGCCGGCTTCGAGGTGTTCAAGGCGTTCGAGCAGGACGCGAAGGATTTTCAGCAGTTGTCGCAGACCAAGCTGACAATGCC
>JBKOUH010000254.1:0-2650 GCA_046723285.1 Pseudomonadota bacterium | reverse complement strand
GTCATCGGGATGTCGAGGACGTTGACCCACACGATTGGCTCGCTGCCCTCATTGCCGTGATCGTGCCATTGGCCGTTCGGCGTGATCACGAGATCGCCGCGCTCCAAGACGCATCTCTCGCCGCCGACCGTGGTGAAGCCGCCGGTGCCTTCCAGCAGGAAGCGGCTCGCGCTCGCCATGTGGCGGTGCACGCCGGCCTCGTCGCCGGGGAAATACATCGAGATCGACATGAACAAAGAGCTCGCCGCGAACGGGCGGCCCTTCATGCCGGGATTCTTGAACGCAAGCGTGCGCCGGTGCACCTCTTCCAGCGACATGCCCGCGTAGGTGCGCGAGAGCCACGGCTTCACGTCTTCCCATTTCCAGAGATGCGGCACGGCCGCGGGGCGCGGTTCGGGAATCTCGAGCTCCGCCTGCACCACGGCGAAATCGACGAGATGGTTCGACTCGAGCCCCGCCTTCACGCTGGCCAGCCGCTCCTTCGTGTCCGAAGAAAGCGTCATTGCCGCCTCCCATGCCGCGCCGAACATCCGGCCGCGCGCCGCCGATATCCTGATACTGCCGCAAAGCCGGCCGGTTGATAACGGATCGCGCCGAATGGGGGCTCTGCGGCCTCGTCCGCCGCCTCAGCTTCGGTGGCGCGTCACGAGACGTCCGGCCGTGGTCCTGCTGACGCCGTCGCCGTGAGTATAGGCCGAAATGCCGTTCACCCAGGTTTCGAGGATTCCGGCAGCCGGCCGGATCGGATCGGCGAAGGTCGCGGTGTCGATCACGGTCGCGGGATCGAACAGCACGAGGTCGGCGTGCGCGCCCGCGGCCAGCACGCCGCGCCCTTCGAAGCCGAACACCTGAGCCGTGCGACGCGTCATCTTCTCGATCGCGGTCTCGAGGCTGAACAGGCCGAGCTCGCGCGCATAGTGGCCGAGCACGCGCGGAAACGTTCCCCAGAGCCGGGGATGGGGGTGGAGGTCGTGCGGGATGCCGTCGCTGCCGATCATACTGCGCGGATGGGCGAGGATGCGCCGCACGTCGCCCTCGTCCATCATGAAATACATGGCGCCGGCCGGCAGCAGGCGCTGCGCGGCCTCCTTGAGCGGCAAGCCCCAGCCCTTGGCGATCTCGCGCAAGTCGCGTCCGGCCTGCTCGGGATGCGGCTTCGACCAGGTGATCGCGACGCGGATATCCTCGCGCACCACGTCGGGGAAGAGCGAGGTCGAGCCCGCGTTGTACGGGTAGACGTCGAAGTCGACGGTCTGGTGCGCGTGCGCGGCGTCGATCTGTGCCAAGGTCTCGGTGGAGCGGCCGTAATTTTCCGGGAAATTGCATTTGTGGTGGCTGATGACCACGGGCGCCGGCATGGCGCGGCCGGCATCGAGCGTCTCGCGGATGCTGTCGGTGACGCGCGGGCCTTCGTCGCGCATGTGCGTGCAATAGAGCCCGCCATGCGCCTGGAGCGCGGCGCCGACCGCGCTCACCTCGCGTTCCGACGCTGCCTTATTGGGCGGATACCACAAGCCGGTCGAGATGCCCGAGGCCCCTTCGCCGAGCGCGTCGTCGAGGCGCCGGCGCATGCGCGCGATCTCGCGGTCGTTGGCCGCGCGCGCGACGTCGCCGTCCATCGCCTCGAGCCGCAGCGGCATGTGGCCGATCAGCGCCATCACGTTGACCGCCGGCGGCGCGTCGCTGAGGCGCTCGGCGTAGGCGGCGAAGCTGCCGAAGCTCCAGCCATCGGCGCCGAGCAGCTCCAGCGGCGGCGGCGGCCGCTCGGTGAACGCGACCGGCGAAAGGCTCACGCCGCAATTGCCGATCACGACGCTGGTGACGCCCTGCGAGAGCTTGCACGCCATGTCCGCGGCGCCGCCGAGCACGGCGCGGTCGTCGTGCGTGTGCGCGTCGATGAACCCGGGCGCCACGGCGAGCCCCTTCGCATCCACCTCGCGCGCGGCGCTGTCGCCGCCGAGCGCGCCGATCGCGGAGATCTTGCCGTCCGTCACCGCGAGATCGGCGGCGAAGCGCTCGCGTCCCGTGCCGTCGAACAGAGTGCCGCCGCGTAGAATCAGGTCATGGCGCATCGCGCGTCGTCCTCCCAATGCCGGTGAGCCTTAGTAGCCGCGCGTCATTCCGACCGAAGCGGCGGCGCCCTTCGCGAGCCGGAGACGGCTCGCTCCAGTCGGAATAACGGGTGAATATTTCGGCCAGTCGGTATCACTCGTAGAACGCCGGCGCCAACTTCAAGCTGTCGCGCTGCGCCTTGTCGTGATTGATCCAGAGCTGCGCCTTTTCCTTCGCCAGCACGTCGGCGATGCGCTGCATCGACGATACCGTCTTGTCCTTGTCGGTATTGCCCGAGGGCACGCCGCGGTTCTCCCAGTTGCTCTTGAAGTGGACGGCGTCGCCCGAGAGCACGATCGCGCCGGTTTTCGGCAATTTCACCAGTAGCGACTGGTGCCCGGGCGTGTGGCCGGGCGTGGCGAAGAGCATCACGCTGCCGTCGCCGAAGACGTCGCGGTCGCCCTCGAGCTTGGTGACCGGATGCTCGGCCTTGAAGCGCGGGCGGCCGAGCGGGTTCGGCCAATCGTATTCGGCCTTCTGCACCAGCAGCATGGCCTCGGGGAACAGCTCGACATTGCCGACATGGTCGGGGTGCGTG
>JBKOUH010000439.1:0-5130 GCA_046723285.1 Pseudomonadota bacterium | reverse complement strand
CTCGGGACCCTACACGATCCTGCTGCTCGCGCATGCGCGGGCGCTATTTCCCGATCACTTGACCGCGCGCGCGGTCACCAGCGTCAACGTCGCGAACTTCCTCGGCGTGTCGGTGATGCAGATCGTGCCAGGCTGGATCCTCGGCGCGTTCTCGACCGTGAACGGCCATCCGCCCGAAGCCGCCTACCGCACCATGTTCGGCGCGCTCGCCGCGATCCTCGCCGTGGCGCTCCTTGTTTTCCTCCGCTGGGGAACCCGAAGCGGCCGAGCCTAGTGAACGCGCCGCGGTTCACGCGCCGCGCAGCATGCGGCGGAGGACGTCGTTGCGCTTCACGAAGTGGTGGCGCAGCGCGGCCGCGACGTGGATCACGATCACGGCGAGCAGCGCGTAGGACAGCCATTTGTGCACGTCCTCGGCGACGTGCGAGATCGCGTTGTCGGGCTCGGCGAAGAGGAAGGGAATGCGCACGCCCAGCACCTCGACCGGCGCGCGGCGCGGAAACGCGCTCCACAGCACCCATCCGCTGGCGACGACGCCGATCATCAACACGTAAAGCGCCGCATGCCCGGCATGGGCGCTCGTGCGCTCCCACGGCTTCGAGGCGGCGGGCTGCAGCGGCGTCGTGTCCATCGCCCGCCAGACGAAGCGCAGCGCCAGCAACAGCACGAAATACATCGCGACGATGCTGTGGAGGTGATAGTGGCCGAGCCGCGCGCCGCGCTCGGGCATGTGGGTCATCCACCAGCCATAGGCGATGAGAAACAGAACGAGCGCCGCGCCGATCCAGTGAAACGCGCGGGCACCGGCGCCCCAGGCGGCGGGTGTACTGCGAAAGGACATGATTCTCTCCGACGGCGGCGATCCCCAAGCCGATCACGCCACAATGGCAGAAATCCGTCGCCCCCGGCCAATCGGCCGCACGCCACGATTCTTCGGTCTCCCGGTCTCCCCGACGCCCTGTTACGTTCCCGCCACGAGCCAGGGGGAGGCGGGATATGGCGTATTGGCTGGTCAAGGACGAGCCCGAAAGCTGGTCCTATCAGAAGCACGCGGCGGAGGGCGTCGCGGCGTGGGACGGTGTGCGAAACTATCAGGCCGCCAACAATCTCCGCGCGATGAAAAAGGGCGACCGCGCGTTTTTCTATCACTCGGTCACCGAGAAGCGGCTCGCCGGCATCCTCGAGGTCGTGCGCGAGGCCTACCCGGATCCCACCGATGAGGAAAAGAAGAACTGGGTCGCGGTCGATTTCAAGGCGGTGATGCCGATCGAGAAGCCGGTGACCCTCGAAGAGATCAAGAAGGAGCCGCGACTCAAGGACCTCGCCCTTGTCCGCCACTCGCGGCTCTCGGTGATGCCGGTGAAGCCCGAGGAGTGGAAGCTCCTCTGCAAGATGGCCGGCATCGTGGCGTGAAAGCGAAGTGAACGGCAGGCCTGGGGGCTTGGAGAAGACGGGAGTTTTATAGACGGCCCATAGTTGGCATTTTCGCCCGCCCCGCGGGCGCATGTCCGTTACGTCTCCGAGTCCTCCGTGGTTCAATCCTTATTCTTTTGTCCAGTTCTCATGTTCACTTTCGCTTTCCCGCGATCCGCGCATTAAAGTGGACACCGCACCGACCGCAGAGCTGAATTTATGGATCATCAATTCGACGAAGCCGCGCTTGAGTATCACCGCCTGCCGCAGGCGGGGAAAATCTCGGTCACGCCGACCAAGCCGCTGACGACGCAGCGCGACCTGGCGCTGGCTTATTCGCCGGGCGTCGCCGCCGCGTGCCTCGCCATCGCCGCCGACCCCGGCCAAGCGTTCGACCTGACCGCGCGCGGCAATCTCGTCGCCGTCGTCACCAACGGCACCGCCGTGCTGGGCCTCGGCAATATCGGCCCGCTCGCGGGGAAGCCCGTGATGGAGGGCAAGGCCTGCCTGTTCAAGAAATTCGCCGGCATCGACGTGTTCGATCTCGAGCTGGCCGAGCGCGAGCCCGACAAGCTCGTCGACATCATCGCGGCGCTCGAGCCCACCTTCGGCGGCATCAATCTCGAAGACATCAAGGCGCCGGAATGCTTCGAGATCGAGCGCAAGCTCCGCGCGCGCATGAAGATCCCGGTCTTCCACGACGACCAACACGGCACCGCGATCATCGTCGCGGCGGCGCTGTTGAACGGCTTGAAGGTCGTCGGCAAGGACTTGAAGACGATCAAGCTCGTGACGTCAGGCGCCGGTGCCGCCGCGCTCGCCTGCCTCGATCTTCTGGTGGCGCTCGGCCTGCCGCTCGCCAACATCCTCGTCACCGACATCAAGGGCGTCGTCTACGCGGGCCGCACCGAGGAGATGGACCCGATCAAGGCGCGCTACGCCAAGGAAACCAAGGCGCGGACTCTCGCCGAGGCGATTCCGGGCGCGGACGTGTTCCTCGGCCTTTCCGCCGGCGGCGTCTTGAAGCCCGAGATGGTCAAGACGATGGCGAAGACGCCGTTGATCTTCGCGCTCGCCAATCCGACGCCGGAGATCTTGCCGGAGGAAGTCAAGGCGGTGCGGCCGGACGCCATCATCGCAACCGGGCGCTCGGACTATCCGAACCAGGTCAACAACGTCCTCTGCTTCCCGTTCATCTTCCGCGGCGCGCTCGACGTCGGCGCCACGCAAGTCAACGAGGCGATGAAGGTCGCGGCCGTGCACGCGATCGCCAATCTCGCGCAGGCCGAACAATCCGACATCGTCGCCTCGGCCTATGGCGGCGACGAGAACATGCGCTTCGGGCCCGATTATCTGATCCCGCGCCCGTTCGATCCGCGCCTCATCACCGAGATCGCGCCCGCGGTCGCCAAGGCGGCGATGGAGAGCGGCGTGGCGGCGCGGCCGATCGCCGATCTCGACGCCTATCGCGCGCGCCTCCAGCAATTCGTCTACCACTCCGGCATCGTGATGAAGCCGGTCTTCGCCGCGGCCAAGAAGGCGCCGAAACGCATCATCTATGCCGAAGGCGAGGAAGAGCGCGTGCTGCGCGCGGTGCAGATCGTGACGGACGAAGGACTCGCTCGCCCGATCCTGGTCGGCCGGCCCGACGTCGTGCGCAGCCGCATCGACCGGCTCGGCCTGCGCATCCGGCCTGGCGCCGATTTCGAGCTGATCGATCCCAACAACGATCCGCGCTATCGCGAAGTGTGGAGCGAGTATCACCGGATCATGGAGCGGAAGGGCGTGCGCCGCGACGACGCCAAGGCCGCGATCCTCCGCAGCTCGACGCTCATCGCCTGCATGATCCTCCGCCGCGGCGAGGCCGACGGCATGCTGTGCGGCAGCGTCGGGCGGTACCAGGCGCATCTCGTGCACGTCGAGAACGCGATCGGGCGGCGTCGCGGCGTCGCGGGCTTCGCGGCGATGAACCTCTTGCTGCTGCCGAAGCGCACCGTGTTCATCTGCGACACCTACGTGAACCCCGACCCGACGCCGGAACAGATCGCCGAGATGGCGGTGCTGGCGGCCGAGGAGGTGCGCCGCTTCGGCTTCGTGCCGCGCGTGGCGCTGCTGTCGCATTCGAATTTCGGCTCGGCCGACAGCGCGTCGGCGCGGAAGATGCGCCAGGCCCTGGCGCGCGTGGAGGCGCGCGCGGCCGAGCTCGATTTCCCGCTCGAGGTCGAGGGCGAGATGCACGGCGACGCCGCGCTCTCGCTCGACATGCTGCACCAAGTGATGCCGCATGCGCGGCTCACCGGCGAAGCCAATCTCCTCATCATGCCGAACCTCGACGCCGCCAACATCGCGTTCAACCTGCTGAAGGTGACGACGGGGCAGGGCATCACCGTCGGCCCCATCCTGCTCGGTGCCGCCAAGCCCGCGCACATCCTCACCCCCACCTCGACCGTCCGCCGCATCGTCAACATGACCGCGCTGGCCGTCGTCGACGCCGGAGCCGGCCGGTGAAGCCGGCGATGCGCCACCGTTTGCGCCGATTCGCATGAGCGACGCGCTGCCTTGGCGCATCTGCGCGGTGGCCGATCTCGACGCGACCGGCGCCAAGGAGTTCGATTACGGCAATCCGCGCCAATATTGGGGCTTCGTCATTCGCTGGGGCGAGGCGGTGCGCGCCTATGTCAACGCCTGCCCGCATGTCGGGCTGCCGCTCAACCTTTCGGGCGATCATTTTTTCGATACCGGCGGAAAGCTGCTGCTTTGCCAGATGCACGGCGCGCTGTTTCGGCCCGAAGACGGATTTTGCGTCTCCGGCCCATGCGCCGGCGAGTCGTTGAAACAGCTGAAGCTCGAATTGCGCGACGGCGCCGTGTGGCTATGCGCGTAAGGCTCGCGATCGCCGCGCTCGCGCTGCCGGCATTGCTCGTGGCGGCGCCGGCGGCCGCGATGTGGGACGGCATCCGCTGGAACATGAGCGAGCGCGAGGTGCTCGCGGCCGGCAGGGGCCAGCTCGTGCACGCCGAAGGCTGGTCGGGCCGGCGCGTGAAGCCGACGCGCCGCCCGGCGCTCACGCTCAAGGACCGCGTCGCCGGCGAGCGCGATCTCGGCGGCGTGCGCGTCCAATCGACGTTCTGGTTCAACCCCGACGGCCGGCTCTGGTCGGTGACCGAAGAGCCGCTCGAGGCCGACGGGCCCGCGGCGGAAACCTGCGCGCGCCTCGACGCGGCGCTCGCCGAGCGCTACGGCGAACGCGATCTCGTCACCGACAAGGGCGAGCTCCGCCACGTCATCTGGCGCGACGAAGCGAAGAAGACCCGCATCCATTTCCGCGAAGACGAAGGCGGCGACCGCGCGATCGAATATCGCGAGTTGCGCGGGCCGCTCGATCGCTAGCGCGGGTCCGCGCAAAGGATCGTCCGCTTTGCCGGCAGCACCGGACGCGGTGCCACCTTGGATCGTGCTCGCTATTGACCGAAGCGGTCGTATGGTGCCCGAGGTGAGACGCAGTGCTCATCCTGCCCTGGCCGGCCGACCAAAACGGGCCCGGGCTGCTTGACGAGCGCGCCTCCTCCGTACCCAATTGTCAACATGTCGAACGGCCAGGATCCGGCCTTGCGTTCTCGTGCCCCATATATTGGCACTGCCAGCGCGCGCCGCTTTCCGCATGTGCACGTGGTTTTGCTCTGCGTCGGCTATCTACTTGTTCACCTTTTTCTCGAC
>JBKOUH010000288.1:0-4870 GCA_046723285.1 Pseudomonadota bacterium | reverse complement strand
ATCCTGGGATCCCGATCGCTACGCCCGCGTCGCGCGCTTCGTCGCCGATCTCGGCATGCCGGTGGTGGACCTCCTGGCGCCGAAACCGGGCGAGCGCATTCTCGATTTGGGCTGCGGCGACGGCGCGCTCACCAAGAAGCTCACCGACATGGGCGTCCTGGTCGTCGGCGTCGATTCGAGCGCCGAGCAGATCGCGGTGGCGCAGCGGCTCGGTCTCGACGCGCGCGTCGTCGACGGCGAGAACCTGCACCTGCCGCCGGCCTTCGATGCCGTGTTCAGCAACGCGGCCCTCCACTGGATGAAAAAGCCCGACGCGGTGATCGCCGGTGTGTGGCGCGCCTTGAAGCCGGGCGGGCGCTTCGTCGGCGAGATGGGCGGCGCCGGCAACGTGGCCGCGTGCCGCGCGGCGCTGACCGCCGCGGTCGCGCGCCGCGGCATCGATCCGGCGCCGCTGAACCCCTGGTATTTCCCGACGGCGGAGGAATATGCCGGCAAGCTCCGCGCCGCCGGCTTCACGGTGCGCCACATCGAGCTGTTCCCGCGCCCGACGCCACTGCCGACGCGCCTCGCCGACTGGTTCGACACGTTCGGGGAAGCGTTCCTCGCCGCCGTGCCGCCGGCCGAGCGCGCGGCCGTCAAGGCCGAGGCCGAAGCGGCGGCGGCGCCCATGCTGAAGAAACCCGACGGCTCGTGGTTCGCGGATTATGTGCGCCTGCGCTTCGCGGCCGTGAAGCCGTGATGCCGCCGCCCCAATTTCGTCGCGTTCGCCGCATAAGCGGTTAGCCCGAGCGCTTTGCGCTTCAAGGCAACAATCGATTCAGCCAATCCGCATAGCTTCAGGCTCACAACGCTCGGTCCCGAATTCGATGTTCCCCGTGACGGCCCGTAAAACGACGATTCTCGCGCTGATGGCGCTGTCACTGGCGGCGATGCCGGCCGGCGCGCAGCGGAAGCCGCCCGAGGTCAAGAAAGAGGAGCCCGCCGCCGCCGAGCCCAAGCTCGAGGTGGAAGGGAAGGGCGCCGTGCTGCAGGGCCTCGACAAGGTGACGGCGCGCATCTCCACGCTCGAGGCCGATATCGGCAAGACCGTGACGTTCGGCTCGCTCGCGATCACCGTCCGGCGCTGCCAGAGGAGCCGGCCCGATCAGAAGCTCGAGCGCGCGGCCTTCCTCGAGATCGACAACACCGACCCCTCGACCAAAGAGAAGAAGCGCATCTTCAGCGGCTGGATGTTCTCCTCGAATCCGGCCATCTCGGCGCTGGAGCACCCGGTCTACGACGTGTGGGTCAAGGACTGCAAATAGGCCGCGACCCGCTCGAGCGGGAAGCGCACCGGAAACTCCGCCTTGACGCCGAGCGCCGTCGCCAGCATGCGCCGATAGGTGCGCCGCGGCACCTCGATCGCGCCGAACTGCGCCAGGTGATCCGTGATGAACTGCGTGTCGAGCAGGCGATAGCCGCCGGCGATGAGGCGCGCCACCAGGTGCACGAGCGCCACCTTGCTCGCGTCGGTCGCGCGGCTGAACATGCTCTCGCCGAAGAAGGCGCCGCCGATCGAGACGCCGTAGAGGCCGCCCACGAGCTCGCCGCGGTCCCAGCACTCGACCGAATGCGCGAGCCCGCGCTGGAACATCTCGGAATAGGCGTTGACGATCTCGGCCGTGATCCACGAATCCTCGCGCCCCGGCGCGGGCTCGGCGCAGGCGTTGATCACGGCGCGGAACGCGGTGTCGCAGCGCACGGCGAACGGGCCCCGGCGCACCGTGCGGCGCAGCCGGCGCGGGACGTGGAAGCTGTCGAGCGGGATGATGCCGCGCCACTCGGGATCGACCCAGTAGAGCTTCCGCCCCTGGCGCGAATCGGCCATCGGGAACACGCCGGCCGAATAGGCGCGAAGCAGGATCTCGACGTTGAGGCTGCGCTGACTCATGCCCGTGAGCTACGCACGAATTCGGGCACCATTTAGGCCCGAACCGCGCCGCCCGCGCAATGCGAATGCGCGAAGCGCGTCATGCGGGGCACGCCGTGGGCGTCAGGCCGCGCGCGCCGCGAAGCGCTCGAGCCAGCGGATGTCGTAATCGCCGTTGATGAAGTCCTGGTCGGCGACAAGGCGGACGTGCAGCGGAATCGTGGTCTCGATGCCGCCGATGACGAACTCCTCGAGCGCGCGGCGGAGGCGCATCAGGCATTCGTTGCGCGTGCTGGCGTGGACGATGAGCTTGGCGACGAGGCTGTCGTAATGCGGCGGCACGCGGTAGCCGGCATAGAGCGCCGAGTCGACGCGGACTCCGAGGCCGCCCGGCGCGTGATACTCCGTGACCGTGCCCGGCGAGGGCTTGAAGGTGACGGCGTTCTCGGCGTTGATGCGGCACTCGATGGCGTGGCCGAAGAACGTCACGTCTTCCTGGCGGAACGAGATCGGCGCGCCCGAGGCGATCCGGATCATCTCGCGCACGATGTCGATGTCGGAGATCGCCTCGGTGATCGGGTGCTCGACCTGGAGCCGCGTGTTCATCTCGATGAAATAGAACTCGCCGTCCTGATAGAGGAATTCCAGCGTGCCGGCGTTCCTGTAGCCGAGCTGCTTGATGGCGGAGCAGCCGATATCGCCCAAGCGCTTGCGCTCCTTGTCGTTGAGGGCGGGCGAGGGCGCTTCCTCGAGCACCTTCTGATGCTTCCGCTGCAGCGAGCAATCGCGCTCGCCGAGATGCACGACGTTGCCGTGCGTGTCGGCGAGGATCTGCAGCTCGATGTGGCGCGGGTGGGAGAGGTATTTCTCCATGTAGACGGCGTCGTTGCCGAAATTCGTCATCGCCTCGCGCTTGGCCAGCGCCATCATGTCGGCGAGCTCGCCGGCGGCGTTGGCCACCTTCATGCCCTTGCCGCCGCCGCCGCCCGCGGCCTTGATCAGCACCGGATAGCCGATCTCCTCGGCGACCTTTTTCGCGGCGTCGATATCGGTGATGGCGTCCTCGGTGCCGGGCACGCAGGGCACCTTCAGCGAGCGCATCGCCTTCTTGGCGGCGACCTTGTCGCCCATCATGCGGATGTGCGCGGGCGAGGGACCGATGAAGGTGAGCCCGTGCTCCTCGACGATCTCGGCGAACTTCGCGTTCTCGGAAAGGAAGCCGTAGCCGGGGTGGATCGCGTCGGCGCCGGTGATGATCGCGGCCGACACGATCGCGGGCATGTTGAGATAGGAGTCGCGCGCCGGCGGCGGGCCGATGCAGACGCTTTCGTCGGCGAGGCGCACGTGCATGGCGCCTTCGTCGGCGGTCGAGTGCACGGCCACGGTCTTGATGCCCATCTCGCGGCAGGCGCGGTGGATGCGGAGCGCGATCTCGCCGCGATTGGCGATGAGCACCTTGTCGAACAAGGGAACCGCCTATTCGATAATCATCAGAATGTCGCCGTATTCCACCGGCTGCTGGTTCTCGATCATGATCTTGCGCACGACGCCGGCGCGCGGCGACTTGATCTCGTTGAAGGTCTTCATCGCCTCGATCAGCATCAGCGTCTGGCCGTCCTTGACCCGGTCGCCGGCGGAAACGAAAGCGGCCGCGCCGGGTTCGGGAGCGAGATACGCGGTGCCGACCATCGGCGACTTCACCGCGCCGGGATGCGTCGCGTCGTAGGCCTTCTCGGTGAGGGCGGGGGCGGCGATCGGCGTACTGACCGGCGGCGCGGTGGAGGCGGGCGGCGCCGGCGACTCGGCGACGACGGTTTGCTGACGCGCCACGCGGATGCGGAACGCGCCGGTGGCATATTCGATCTCGGTAAGGCCGGTTTCCTCGAGGAGCGCGGCCAGCTGGCGCACGGCGTCGGCGTTGAGGTTCTTGGGCATCAGGATTCGCGGGGGCATCTAACCGGCCTTCTTCCGGGTGCCGCGAATTTGGCCGGCCAGCGCTTCGAGCGCCAGCGCGTAGCCGAGCGGCCCGCAGCCGACGATGACGCCGCTGGCGGCGGCGGAGACATAGGAGTGGTGGCGGAAGGTTTCCCGCCGGAAGACATTCGAGATATGGACTTCGATCACCGGCTTCTCCGCCGTTAACAAAGCGTCAAGGATGGCCACCGAGGTGTGGGTGAAGGCTCCGGCATTAATCACGATGCCTGCCGCCGCCTTCCGCGCCTCCTGAATCCAGCCGACCAATTCGCCTTCGTGGTTGGATTGGCGGAAATCGACGGCCAGGCCCAGTACTTCGGCTCGGGCGCGGCAGAGCTTCTCGACATCGGCCAGGGTGGCGCGGCCGTAAACCTTTGGCTGGCGCTGCCCGAGCATGTTGAGATTGGGGCCGTTCAGGACGAAAACGAGCGGCGGCTTGGCCACGTGGGCTCCCGAAATCCATGAGGTCGCAAGGCGTTATAGCAAGCGGTTCGCATCGGCGCCAACCGCCCCGACAGCCTCGCGGCGAGTATCGAAGGGGCCGCCCTTCGCCGAGTGCATGACGGCCGAGACGGTTAACGCAAGTGGCATAGGGCGGCGGCGCAAGCAGCGCGTTTTGCATTGCGCTTGGCGCGGCTGATTTGCGGCGCGATCCTTCGAGCAGCCGCGACTGCCCGGCATCATAACGGTCAATTACAGGCCCGGGTCTCAGCTCGGATTTTCGAGCGTGAACATCCGCGTCTGATCGTCGTAGGCAAACAGCTCGCCATAGCGCGCCCAGCTGATCACGGCGCGCAGCGTCTGCTCCGCGGCTTCCTCGCTCATGTGGTCCTCGAGCTCCTCGCTGAAGCGGCTCCGGGGCGCGCGGTGACTCGGCCGCTCGTCGAGGATGCGGCGGATGTGCGCGGCCAGCGGAACGTGGCCCACCAGATGCCGGCGGAACATCTGCTTTCGCTCCTCCAATCCGGCCGCGGCGAACTTCCGGCC
>JBKOUH010000120.1:0-3151 GCA_046723285.1 Pseudomonadota bacterium | reverse complement strand
AGCCCATCTCGCGCAGATACATGCGCACCGGATCGTCGGTGCGGCCGATGTCGTTCTCGTCGACGTTGCCGGCCTTCCTCTCCTCGACCTCGTCGTCGGCGTCGCCGCTGTCGGCGCCGTCCGCGGCCGTCGCCTTGGCGGCCTCGGCCTCTTCCTGCTCGTCGGTGTCGACGATGTTGACGCCGAGCTCGGCCAGGCGCGCGAGCGCGTCTTCGATCTGGTCGGAGGTGAACTGGTCGCCGGGCAGCGCCTCGTTCATCTCGGCTTCGTTCACGTAGCCGCGCTGCTTGGCCTTGGCCACGATCTTCTTGACCGCGGCGGCGAGGCTGTCGAGCATCGGATCTTCGCTCGGGGTCTCGACCTGGGCTTCGGCCGTGGTCTCTTCCGCTTCCGCGGCGGTTTTGGTGCTCATCTCGGTCCTTTGTCCCCGTCGGCGCGACAATACCCGCGCCTGATTAACATTGCCAAAGAAGCGGAGCCGGCTCCCCCAACGGGCCTCTGCCCACGGAGACTCCGTCGCCGCGCTTTATCTTCCCTCGCGATCTCGCCGGAGCTGGTTTTCTTGGCCGCGATCTTGCGCGGGCGCATCGAACGCTGTGGCGTTCGCAGCACCACGGGCCGCCGCGGTCTGACTCTTTACGGTATTCAAAGCGGTAAGGTTCCTCTTCGTCGTATCTTCGGCCAAGCGCCGTTCGGCGGCGGTAACTTCGCGTTCGAGCTCCGGTGTGATGACGAGCCCGCCGAAGAGCTCCTGCCATCCCTGGAGCACCTCGTCGCGCAACATGCCCGGGCGCGCAATGCGATAGACATCGCTCACTTGACGGCTCAGCACGCTTCGCAGCGTATCGGAAAAACCTAACTCGTTCAGGTGGTTCTCCATCGCCGCCGAGTCAAGAGGCACAGCCGCGGTCTTTAAGATCGCGTCGCGAAGCCTGTCAAGTTCGCCGCCGCGCTTCAAGTCCACCCTAACTAGGCCTTCCGCCACTTCATGCAATAGATCGGGATGTCTAATCAGTGCGGCCAACAGCGCTTTGTGCGCCTGCAGCAGGCTGTTGCCGGTGTTGCCGTCGGCCTTGGGCTGGAGATGCGGCCGGTCGCCCGGACGCGTCGGCACTGCACCCCGGCGTCGCGCCGTTCCGTGATATATCTCTGATTTCTTTGGGAAAAACAGCGCGCGCAGGCGCTCCTCGAAGTCGCGCAAGTAGTGCTCTTGAACGCTGCGCTCGGCGATCTCGCCGAGGCGCGCCATCACCGATTTGCGCAGCGCGGCGCGGCGCTCGGGCGTGTCGAGCGGCCGGCCCTGGGTCTCGATGCGCCAGAGCCAGTCGACCAGCGGCACGGCCTGGGCCAGCACGGCTTTCATCGCCTCGGGCCCGCCCTCGCGGATGAGGCTGTCGGGATCGTCGCCCTCGGGCAGGAACACGAAGCGGAGCGAGAACCCGGGCTTCAGGATAGGCAGCACGCGCTCGGCGGCGCGGGCGGCGGCGCGGCGCCCGGCTTCGTCGCCGTCGAAGCAGAGCAGCGGCTCGGGCTTCACGCGCCAGAGCTCCTCGATCTGCGCCTCGGTCAGGGCCGTGCCGAGCGGCGCCACCGCGCCCTCGAAGCCGGCCTGATGCAGCGCGATCACGTCCATATAGCCTTCGGCGACGATCGCTTCGGCCCCCTCCTTACCTGGCCCGCCGTGCGCGGCGGCGCGCGCCTCGCGATACGCGTAGAGCACGCGGCCTTTGTGGAAGAGCGGCGTGTCGGGCGAGTTCAAGTATTTCGGCTTCTCGTCGCCGAGCACGCGGCCGCCGAACGCGATGATGCGCCCGCGCTTGTCGGTGATCGGGAACATCACGCGGCCGCGGAAGCGGTCGTAGGGGCTGCGCCCGTCGTCGGGTTTAACCAAGAGGCCGGCTTCGAGCAGCTGCGCTTCGGAATAGCCCTTCGGCACCAGCGCGCGCTTCACGGCGTCGCGCGATTCGGGCGCGTAGCCCAAGCGGAAGCGCGCGATCGTGCGGTCCTCGAGGCCGCGGCGCTTCAGGTATTCGAGCCCGGTGCGGCCCTCGGGCGTATAGAGCTGAGCCGCGAACCATTCGGCCGCGGCCTCGTTCGCGTCGTAGAGCGTCTTGGCGACGCGCGCCTGCTCTTCGGCGCGCGGATCGCGCTCGGGCAGCGCGAGCCCGGCCTCGGCGGCGAGCTTCTCGACGGCCTCGGGAAACGGCAGCCCCTCGGTGCGCATCGTGAAGCCGATGACGTCGCCATGCGCGCCGCAGCCGAAGCAATGATAGAAGTTCTTCTCCTCCACCACGGTGAAGGAGGGCGACTTCTCGTGGTGGAACGGGCAGAGCCCGACGAATTCGCGCCCGCGGCGGGTGAGCTTCACGCGCCGCCCGATCGCCTCCGCGAGCGAAAGGCGGTTGCGGATCTCATCGAGAAATCGGGGCGGGAAAGCCATCGCGCTCCTTCTGGACGCGCCGCCCGGGAGCGCACCCGAGCGGGCCGTAGGCGGCCACCCTAGGGCGGTGGCCCAGCGCGAGCCATCCTCATGCCGAGGCGGGACGGCGGATTTCGGTGGGCCGAATCAGCGATTGGATCGGGGATAACTCGTCACGGCATGCCTTCCGCATCCGCGTTGAACATCAGTAGAACATCGGGTCTACAAATGGCAACCCTACGTCGGTCGCCCCCGACTTACAGGTGATATATCAGAATCTTCGGTCGATTGTCGGGCGCCGGCGTCGGCTCGATGCACTTCGTCGGCATGGAGGCGATGCGCGTCCAGGCGATCGTGAGCTGGGACGCGCGCTATGTCGTCGCCGCGCTCGCGATCGGCGGCGCGTTCGGCGCGGCCGCGCTCCGGACCGCCACGACGACGCCAGGCCTGAAGGGCCGCATGCTCGCCGCGCTGCTGCGCTTCGCGACGGCGACCTCGCGCTCACGGTCCCCGATACCGGCATCGGCATCGCGCCCGAGATCATCGCCAAGGCATTCGAGAGCTTCCGCCGGATCGACAGCCGCTTGAGCCGCCGCTACGAAGGTGCGGGGCTCGGCCTGCCGCTCACCAAGCAGCTCGTCGAGCTGCACGGCGGCAGCATCGCGCTCGACAGCCGGGCCGGCCAGGGCACCACGGCGACGGTGACGTTCCCGGCCGCGCGCGTCGTGCCGG
>JBKOUH010000199.1:0-3595 GCA_046723285.1 Pseudomonadota bacterium | reverse complement strand
ACCTTCTCCTTGGGCACGCGGCCGAACACCTCGGACGAGGAGCAGACATGCACGACGGCCTTGGGCGCCCAGCGCTTCACCGACTCGAGCACGCGCGCCGTGCCCTGGATGTTGGTTTCAAGCGTGTCGAGCGGCGCATCGAAGCTGGTGCGCGGAAAGCTCTGGGCGGCGAGATGGAACACGTAGTCGGGCACGCTCAGGCGCACGGCCTCGTTGATCGAATGCTCGTCGCGGAGATCGCCATAAACGAGGCGGATGCGATCGCGCCGGTTGATGCGCGGCACAAGCTCAACAAGATTGTCGAGCGGGCTACGCCAGCGGCAGAGGCCGACGATGTCCCAGTCTGTGTGCGCGATCAGATAGTCGGCGAGGTGCGAGCCGACCATGCCGGTGATGCCGGTGATGAACGCCGTAGTCGCCGCCATGGCCGCTTGAAACGCCTCCCCGGAATGTCGGCTCAGCCGCGCGTTTCGACGAATTTGGCGATGTGCTCGACGACATGGGCGCGCGCCGCGTCGTCGATCGCCTGATGATTGCCGATGGAAAACCCGCGTTGCATCACGGCGGTCGCGTGCCTGAGATCGCCGACCGTGCGGTGGGCATAGTGCTTGAGCGCCGGCTGGCGCGCAATGTTGCCGGCGATGATGGGACGCGTCTCGATGTTGGCGCGCCCCAGCGCCGCCCTGAGCGCGTGCACGCCGAACTTCGACGAATCGCGCACGATGAGACTGAAACCGAACCAGGAATGGCGGCCCTTCGGCGTCTCTTCCTGGAACGAGAAGAGGTTGTCGAAGCGCTGGAGTGCGTTCCGGTAGGCCGCGGCCGAGGCGCGGCGCATCTCGACGAAGCGGTCGAGCTTCTTCAATTGCACCGAGCCCATGGCGCCTTGGGGCTCGGTGGCGCGAAGATTGTAGCCGACGTTGACGAAGAGGAATTTGGGGTCGATGTCGGGGTTCTCGGCGAGCCAGCGCTGCTTGTCCTCCACCTCGCGCACCCAGCCATGCGCGCGCAGGATGCGCATCGTCTCGGCGAGCTCGTCGTCGTCGGTGACGCAGATGCCGCCTTCGAGCGTCGTGATGTGGTGCGAATAGTAGAAGCTGAAAGTCGCGACGCGGCCGAATTTGCCGACCGGATTGCCGCCGTAGGACGCGCCGAGCGCCTCGCAGCAATCCTCGATCAGCATGAGATTGCGCCGACGGCAGATGTCGACGATAGCGTCCATCGCGCAGGGATTGCCGTAGACCGGCACGATCATGACGCCGCGCGTCTTGGGGCCGATCGCGCGCTCGATCTCGTGGGAATCGATGTTGAGCGTGCTGGGATCGAGATCGGCGATGACCGGCACCAGGCCGAGCTGGATCAGCGGCCACACCGTCGTCGACCACGAGAGGGCGGGCACGATCACCTCGTCGCCCGGTTTCAGGCCGTCCTTTGTCAGCTTGTTGGCGACCGCGGCGACCGCCAGGAGATTGGCCGAAGAGCCGGAATTGACCATTACCCCATGGCGCCACCCGTGCTTGTCGGCGAACGCGCGCTCGAACGCGCGCACTTTGGGGCCCATCGTGACGTAGGTCGTCAGCATGCATTCGAGCGCGGCGTTGATCTCCTCGGCGCCGAAGGTGGGCTCGTGCAGGCGCACGATGGGCTTCGCGGGATCGAACGCGTAGTTCTGCGTCTTGGCGCAATAGGCCTCGACGCTCGCGCGCACGGCGCGCATCAGGTCCTCGTGCTGGCTCGACACCTGCTTCTCCCGATCCGGTCCTGGCGGGGGCTCAGAACGGCCCGCGAAATTCGGCGATCTCGCGCGCGTAGACCTCGCGCCCCTGCCATTTGCCGGGCGCGCGGTCCACGAGCGCCGCGACTTTCGACGCAATGCTCTTGGCGTTCGGATAAAAGACATCCTCGAGCGGCCGTGTCGTGGGGCACGGCGTCGGCTCGTAGCCGAGGCGCAGCGCGCTGAAGGCGCGGCGGCCTTGCAGCCGCTCCTGAGTCTGCGCGACGATCTCGGCGCCGGCGCCGCAGGCGAGCCAGCTCGTGTCGACGACGACGAGCCGCCCCGTCTTCTCGACCGAGGCCGCGATCGCCGCGCCATCGAGCGGCGCAAGGCTGATGGGGTCGATCACCTCGGTCGAGACGCCGATCTCTTCGAGGAGATGCTTGGCGCGGAGCGCCTCGACCACCATGTGGCTGATCGCGACGATGGTGACGTCGTCGCCCTCGGCGAGCGTGCGCGCCTTGCCGAACGGAACGGCATAGCTCTGGCCGGGCACGATGCCGGTGTTGCCGTAGAGCATGCGGTGCTCCATCACGATCACCGGGTTGTCGTCGCGGATCGCGGCGACCATGCAGCCCTTGGCGTCGTGCGGCGTGGACGGCGCCACGACTTTCAAGCCGGGCACGTGCATGAAGAACGAGTGGAACGCCTGGCTGTGCTGGGCGCCTTGGCCCCAGCTTCGCCCGATGATGCCGCGCACGACCAGCGGGACGTTGACCGCGCCGTTGCTCATGTAGCGCTGCTTGGCCGCCATGTTGACGAGTTGGTTCATGCACAGCATCAGGAAATCCATGCGCTGGTGCACGTGGATCGGGCGCATGCCGGCGATGGCGGCGCCGACGCCGAAGCCGGTCATCGCGTCTTCGGCCAAGGGCGTGTCGAAGCAGCGGTCGGCGCCGAAATCGCGGTGGAGATCGAGCGTCGTGCCGTACATGCCCTTGGGATCGTCGACGCCGAGGCCGTAGACGAACACGCCGGGATCGCGCTCCATCTCCTGGCGGATCGCTTCGCCGATCGCCTGCGCGTAGCTGATCTCGCGCGCGTTCCGCTTACTTGTAGACATTTTCGTACATGGTCGCGGGCTCGGGGAAAGGGCTTTGCTCGGCGAAAGCCTCGGCGCGCGCGATCTCGGCGTCGACCTCGGCCTCGATGCGCCCGCGCGCCGCTTCCCCGAGGATGGCGGCGAGGCGCGCGTTCTGGTCCTTTTCCGTCCACGGCTTCAGGCTGTCGGCGGTGCGATAGCCGATGTGCAGATCCTCGCCCGGCCCGACGTGATCGCGCCAGCGATGCGTTTCGCATTCGAGAAAGCGCGGCCCGCCGCCGGCGCGCACCGCGGCGATCGCTTCCGCCGCCGCCTCGTGGATCGCGAAGATGTCGCCGCCCGCGATGCGCCGCGCCGGGATGCGATAGGCTTCGGCGCGCTCGACGATGTTGACCTCGGGCATCCGGTCCCGGACGTGCGAGTAGATCGCGTAGTGGTTGTTCTCGCAGACGAAGAGGATCGGCAGCTTCTTCAACGACGCGAAGTTCGCGGTCTCGTGGAAAACGCCCTCGTCCATGGCGCCCTCGCCGAAGAAAACGCAGACGATCGAGTCCGATTTGCGCCGTTTCAGCGCGAAGGCGTGGCCGAGCGCCAGCGGCAAGGTCGTGCCGACGATGGCCGAGGTTCCGATCATGCCGGCGCCGAGATCTCCTAAATGCATCGATCCGGCCTTGCCCGCCGCGAGGCCGTCCCGCTTGCCATAGAGCTCGGCCATCATGCGATCGAGATTGCCGCCCTTGGCGAGATAGACCGCGTGGCCGCGATAGGTGGCGTAGAGA
>JBKOUH010000397.1:0-13522 GCA_046723285.1 Pseudomonadota bacterium | reverse complement strand
GCCTTCAACGCCGCGCGGCCGGATTTGCACCAGCAATATCATGCCGGCGGGATTCTCATGACCGGCGCGTGGCAGCCGCTCTGGCATCGGCCCGAAGCCGGGCTTTGCCTCGGCTCGTCGGGCGCCTTCGTCGTGATCGAGGCGCGCGAGCGCGCGGAGAAGCGCGGCGCCAAGCCGCGCGCGCGGCTCTTGGCCGTGGAATCCGAGCGCACGGCGCGGACGCCCGGCGCGGCGGCAAAGGTGGCCGAAGGCGAATTCGCGCGTATGCTGCCGCAGATCCACGCGGGCTCGCTCGCGGTCTTGAGCGGCGCCTCGGGCCGGGGCAGCATCACCGCCGAGGAACGCGAATTCCTCGCCGGGATCTCGGGCGACACCGGATTGCCGGTGCGCGGTACCGCCGCCGCGCTGGGACATTCGATGGAGTGCGCGTTCTTGCAGAACCTCGCGCTGGCGGTGGCGACGCTGGAGCGCGGCGCGCTGTTCCCGCCGCTCGATCCGGCCGAGCCGATCGAAGCGGAGTTCGACGGGCGCGTGCGCCAAATTCTGGTCACGAGCTGGGGACATTTGAAGGGCGAAGGCATGGCGCTGATGGAGGCGGTCGATGGCTAACGAGATGAGCAAGCCCATCGCGGTGACGGGCATCGGCATGATCACCTCGCTCGGCATCGGCGTGGCCGAGAATTGGCGCCGGCTCACCCACGGCGATTCCGGCATCCACCGCATCACGCGCTTTCCCATCGACGGCCTGCGCACGACGATCGCGGGGTCGGTCGACTTCATGGACGACTCGCCGATCACCATCCCCTCGCACAGCTACGTGATGGCCGACCGTGCGATCGCCGAGGCGCTCGCCATGGCGGGCATGACGGGCCAGGATTTCCCGGGCGAGCTGGTGCTGGCCGCACCCCCGATCGAGCACGATTGGGGCTCGCGCCACGATCTTTCGGCGCGCCTCGGCTGCGGCGAGAAGAGCCCTTACAGCCCGGGCCGCGCGCTGTCCTCGCCGTCGCCCGAGCTCTCGCCCTACTACGCGGACTTCCTGAACGGCACGCTGGCCGATCGCCTGGCCGAGAAATACCGCGTCTCGGGCTCGCCGATCACGCTCACCACGGCGTGCGCCTCGGGCGCCAGCACGATCCAGCTCGGCGTCGAGGCGATCCGGCGCGGCGATGCGCCGGTGGCGCTCGCGGTCGGCACCGACGGCTCGATCAGCGAGGAAACGCTGATCCGCTTCTCGCTGCTCTCGGCCCTCTCCTCCAAGAACGAGGAGCCGGCCAAGGCCTCGCGGCCGTTCTCGAAGAATCGCGACGGCTTCGTCATGGCCGAGGGCGCCGCCGCGCTGGTGCTCGAGGACCCCGGGCACGCCAAGGCGCGCGGCGCCGCGATCCTCGGCTATGTGCGCGGCATCGGCGAGGCGGCGGACACGTTCCACCGCACGCGCAGCCACCCCAACGGGCAGGCGATCATCCGCAGCATGAAGGGCGCCATCGACGACGCCGGCTTGCAGCCCGGCGACGTCGGCTACATCAACGCGCACGGCACCGGCACGCCCGAAAACGACAAGATGGAGCATTTCGGTATCGTCAACGTGTTCGGCGCCGAGGGCGCCAAGAAGGTGGCGGTGAGCTCGAACAAGTCGATGGTCGGGCACTGCCTGACCGCGGCCGGCGCGGTCGAGGCCGCGTTCACGATCTTGACGCTCCGCGACGGCATCCTGCCGCCGACCATAAATTACGAAATCCCCGACCCCGCGATCCAGCTCGACGTCGTGCCGAACCAGGCGCGGAAGCAGAAGGTGGAGTTCGCGCTCTCCAATTCCTTCGGTTTCGGCGGGCAGAATGTGAGCCTCGTCTTCGCGGCCGCGTAATGCGCGCCCTCCGCCTCGTCAAGGAAGAGCAACTCGAATTCGGCATGGTCGACGACCCGGCGCCGCCGACAGCGCACGAGGTGCTGGTGCGCGTGCGCGCGGTGTCGCTGAACCACATCGATCTCTTCGGCCTGCGCGGCATGGCCTTCGCCAAGCGCACGCTGCCGCTCGTGGTCGGCGTCGAATGCTCGGCCACGGTCGAGAAGCTCGGCGCGGCGGTGACGGGCTTCCGCGAGGGCGAGACGGTCGTGGTCTATCCCGGACTCTTCTGCGGCACCTGCAAGGCGTGCAAGGCCGGGCGCGAGAATCTTTGCGAGAACATCTCGGGCATCATGGGCTTCCACATCGACGGCATGGCGCGCGAGCGCCTCGTCGTGCCGGCCAACCGCCTCATTCACGTGCCGACGCTGGTGAACCCGATCGACGCCGCCTGCACGACCGTCACCTTCGGCACCGTGCAACACATGCTGTTCGACAACGCGAAGCTCGAGCGCGGCGAGACCATCCTCGTCCATGCCGGCGGCAGCGGCATCGGCACGGCCGCGATCCGCATGGCGAAGCTCGTCGGCGCCACGGTGATCGCGACCGTCGGCAGCGCCGACAAGATCGCCAAGGCCAAGGCGCTGGGCGCCGACCACGTGATCAACTACCGGGAAGAGCGCTTCGAGGGCGCGGTGCGCAAGATCACCGGCAAGAAGGGAGTCGACGTCGTCTTCGAGCATGTCGGGCCCGACACCTGGGCCGGCTCGCTCTTGTCGCTGAAGCGCGGCGGCCGCCTTGTCACTTGCGGCTCGACCAGCGGCATCAGCGCCGAGACGAATCTTTACACGATCTTCCAGCAGCAGCTTCGCATCATCGGCTCGTTCGGCTCGACCGTGCAGAACTGCAAAGACTCGCTGCAGAAAATGGCGGCGGGGCTCAAGCCCGTGATCGACACGGTCATCAAGCTCGAGGAGTTCCCGAAGGCCATCGAACGCCTGCGCACCCGCGACGTCTTCGGCAAGATCGTGGCGCGGTTGGATTGACGTGCGATGCCGGCGCTCGCCGCCTTCCCGGTCTATCTCCTCGCCGCCGTCGCCGAGATCGCCGGGTGCTTCGCGTTCTGGGCCTGGCTTCGCCTCGGCCATTCGCCGTTGTGGCTCGTCCCCGGGGCGCTTTCGCTCGCGGCCTTCGCCTATTTGCTCACGCGCATCGACACCGGTTTCGCCGGGCGGGCCTATGCCGCCTATGCCGGGATCTATCTCGTGGCGTCGCTCGGCTGGCTGTGGCTGGTCGAGGGCACGCGGCCGGACCGGTGGGATCTGATCGGCGGCGGCGTCGCCTTGGTCGGTGCCGCGATCATCCTGTTCGGGCCGCGCGAATCGGTCGCCTGACCGCGGCGCGATCTGCTAAAGCCACGTCATGCCCGTCGAAATTCCCTTCAACCGCGCGCCCGATTTACCGCCCGGCGAAGCGCGTGAAGTTTCTCCGCTGATCCGGCGGCTCGTGGCACCCAATCCGAGTGCCTTCACGTTTCACGGCACCGGCACCTACATCGTCGGCCGTGGCACGGTGGCGGTGATCGATCCGGGGCCGGCGATCGAGAGCCACTTGGAGGCGATCCTCGACGCGCTGCGCGGCGAAAGCGTCAGCCACATCCTGGTCACGCACACGCATATGGACCACTCGCCGCTGGCGCGGCCGCTGCAGCGCGCGACCGGCGCGCCAGTCTGGGGCTGCGGTCCCCACGGCAGCGGCCGGCACGAGCAAGGCGCCAAGGTCGAGGAAGGCGGCGATTTCGCGTTCGCGCCCGACCGGCAGATGGCGCACGGCGACGTCGTCGACGGCACCGGCTGGACGATCGAAGCCGTGCACACGCCCGGCCACACCTCGAACCATCTCTGCTTTGCGCTCCGCGAGGAGAACGCGCTGTTCTCCGGCGATCACGTGATGGGCTGGTCGACCTCGGTGATCTCGCCGCCCGACGGCGACATGCGCGCCTATATGGCGAGCCTGGACTTGTTGCAGCGGCGCGACGACGCGGTCTACTGGCCGACGCATGGCGGCCCGATCCGCGCGCCCAAGCCGTTCGTCGCCGCGTTCATCGCGCACCGGCGCGAGCGCGAGGCCGCGATCCTCGATTGCCTCCGCCAGGGCATCGGGCGCATCCGCGACATGGTCCCGCGCATCTACGGCAACACGATCCCGGCGGGCCTTTATCCGGCGGCCGCGCGCTCGGTCTTCGCGCACGTGATCGATCTCGCCGAGCGCGGCGCCGTGCACGCCGAGGGTCCCGTCGCGATCGACGCTTCCTACCGCCTCGCACGCTAGTTCCGGGCCTGCGCGGCCCCAGCGCTGTCTTGCCCTACCGCCTCATTCAGCTATTGCAACTCATTCTCATTTGCAATATAGGTCGCAGCGGCTGCATCCGCCGTTCGTTTTCGATGTCTGGAGGGAAAGCGAGGCATGGTGACCGACGTCCCCGAACTTCCGCCGCCGACCGACCGTCTCGGCGATCTGACCGAGCCCGAGCAGCTCGTGGTGCGTTCGTTCCGCCGCTGGCTCGCCGGCGGCGAGCAGCGCGAATCGCTGTGGCGCTCCCTCGCCTACGAGCTCGACGCGGCCGAAGCCCGCGCCGCGCTCAAAGGGCTCGAGGCCACGATCCGGGTGCTGAGCGCGCACGCCTCGCGCAGCATCGCCTATCACCATCCCTGCTGCGCGACGCTCGGCGCCGACGAGGCCGGACTGCTCACGCTGGTCACCGCCGTCCAGCGCGGGCAGCGCGCGGTGGCGCGGATCGTCGCGAGCACCTTCGTCGGCGAGCCGGGCCGCAAGATTCTCTTGGCCGCCACCGACATGTTCGCCTCCGCGCTGATGCGCGCGTCGCTCCAGCTCCCGCTGCGATTCGCTCATTTCCATGAGGCCGAGGTCGAGACAAAAGCGACTCCGCCCCTGCCCGCGACGGTCCATTGATTTGAGGCGCCGGAGCTAACCGCAAAGGCGGGTTCAAGTCCCGCCTCTGACGTCGAGGTGTAGCCGCCCGCTACAACGTTCCCCGCCGGCCGCGCCGGCGGTCGGGGCGGAAGCGCTCGGCGAAGAGGAACGGGCTCGGCATGCCCTCGACCCGCTTCTTCATGCGCTCCATCGCGCCGTGCACGCGGCCATGCTCGTCGAGCCGGCGCTCCAGGAACTGAAGCGTCGCCGCGTGATCGATCGAGCGGTCGTTGAACCAGAAAAGGAACGTGGCCGAGCAGATCGCCGCCAGGATCGCGCGCTTGGTGTAGAAATTGAAATCGGTTGTCCGGTCGCCGGCCGCGTGCCAGAGCGCGTCGACGGTGCGATAGAGCAGCCGAAGGCCGGTCGGCGCGTTGTGCGGCAAGGCGAGCGTATTGGTGGCGCGGCGCACCGCCTCCTTGTGCGGGGCCACGAAATCGAGCCGGGCGCGAAGACCGGCCGCGATCCGGTCGCGCACCTTCGTTTCGGGATCGAGCGCCGCCACGGCCTCGGCCATGGCCCGGTCGGCCATGCCGCTATAGATCTCGATGGCCTCGATCGGCCCCTTCGGGAAGAGGCGCTGCGCATCCGCCGGCTCCATGCCGGCAGCGCGGGCGCCGGCCACGAGCGCGCGCTCGCTCCACCCGTCGAAAGGGACGTGCGGCAGCGCCGCCGCCACGACCGCCTCGCGGGCCCGTTTCCAGCTCGCCGTGTCCATCGCGGGCTCCTTGGCCGAACGGCCCTGCGCCGGCCCCGGCGGGCGCATGGCCGCGGCGCAATAGGGTGTGCCCTGCGGCTTCACAGGGTGCCGAGACTATGCTATTAACACAATTAGGAACGGCGCGGGACATGTTTCGCGCCGTCTCTGTTTTTGCCTGAAACTGGCCTCGATTTGCCCCGTGGGCAAGCCTGGCCCCCAAACCAGAGGAGTACGAGCCATCGTCCAGGTCATCGTCCGCGACAACAATGTCGACCAGGCCCTGAAGGCGCTGAAGAAGAAGATGCAGCGCGAAGGCCTGTTCCGCGAAATGAAGCTCCGCCGCAGCTACGAGAAGCCCTCCGAGCGCAAGGCGCGGGAGAAGGCAGAGGCGGTCCGCCGGGCACGCAAGCTGGCGCGCAAGCGGATGGAACGCGAAGGCTTCTGACGCCCGGTTCGCCCGGGCTCCGTTGACGAGATAAGCGCGCTCCCCGTCCCCGCCGCTTGCGTCGCGGCCGCGGACGGCGATGCTGCGCGCCCTCGGTTCGCCCCATGCACTCGCGCGCTGCCGCACCCGCCGAATCCGTTCCGATCCTGCCCGGCTTCGCCGCGCTGGCGGACCGCTATGACGGATACATTCTCGATCTTTGGGGCACGATCCATGACGGCATCCGCGCCTGGCCCGGCGCGGTCGAGTGCCTCGCGGAACTGAAGCGGCGTAACAAGCGCATCTTCGTTCTCTCCAACGCCCCGCGCCGCTCCTATCTCGCGATCGCGCGCATGGACGAGATGGGCATACCCCACACCGGCTACGACGATGTGCTGACCTCGGGCGAGGCGGCGCACGATGCGCTGGTGAAGCGCGACGACGCCTGGCACCGCCGCCTCGGCCGCCGCTGCCATCTGCTCGGGCCCGCCAAGGACGACAGCGTGCTCGAAGACGTGGCGCACGAGCGCGTCGACGATCTCGCGGACGCCGACTACATCGTCAATGTCGGCGTGCGCCGGCGCATGGACGGGCTGGCCGCGTACGAATCCTTCCTCGCCGAAGCCGCGCGGCGCAAGCTGCCGATGATCTGCTGCAATCCCGATTTCGAAGTCTTGCGCGGCGACGACCGCGAGCTCTGCGCCGGCGCCCTGGCGCGGCGCTATGGCGAGCTTGGCGGCGACGTCCACTACCACGGCAAGCCGCACGCGCCGATCTATGCCCAGAGCTTGAAGCGCCTCGGCCTCGCCGATCCCCGCCGCGTGCTCGCCGTCGGCGATGCGCTGCGCACCGACGTTGCCGGCGCGGCGGCGGTCGGCATGGACGCCGTGCTGATCACGAGCACCGGCATCCTCGCCAAGGATCTCGGCATCGCGCCCTACGAGGACCCGGATCCGGCCGCGCTCGCGCGCCTCTGCGCGGTCGAAGGCCAGCACCCGGTCGCGGCGATCGCGGCGTTTCGCTGGTAGGCGGCGTCAGTCGCCGAAGCGCGTGTGGCCGTGGATCAGCTCGGCCAAGTGGTCGAGATCGCGCGTGACGACCGCCAGCAGCAGATTGTGCTCGTCGTTGATGCCGCCGCTGGCGGCGTGCCGCAAATTGCCGATGGTGTGGAACGTCTCCGCTTCGGCGCGCGAGATGCCGCGCTCGAGCTTCTTGTGGATCTCGCTGCGAAGCTCCAGCAGCTCCGCCTTCCACTGCGCATAGGCCGCGGGATCGCGCACGACGCGATTGCGAAGCTGGGTTTCGCGCGTCCGCAGCACGGCGATCTCGTCGAGGACCGCGTCGACGGCACGGGCGCTCAGGCATTCCTCGCGCTGTTCCCGCACCGAATTGAAGGCCTGGAATTGGACCAGGAACAGCGTCGACACGATGACGGCGGCGACGGCCCATCCCGGCACCGTCACGCCCGGCAGCACGTTGAGCCACGCGGCGCCGATGCCGAGCGCCGTGCCGAACAGCAAGGTGCGCTGCGCCTGCACGATGAGCCCGCAATATTCGCCGGCGGCACGCCGGAAGGATTTCAGGCGCGTCCACGCGATTTTGGTGCGGGTCCGGAATCCCGTTACTGCAATTGCCGACATAGCTGCCCCCCGAGCGCCGGCAAATTGAACGCGCCTTCGGGACAAAAACCGTAAAGGCGTATCGTTACCCGAGCGTTTCCGTCGGCGCCGGCTTAATGATCGCCGCCGTGCAGGATCTCGTGGCGGATGCCGGTTTCGTAGGAGAGGCCGTCGGGCGTGAGAGCGATCACCTGGGGAAAGGCCGCGCGCGCCAGGCCTTTCCGCTCCAGGGCCTTCCAGACCGCCTCGTTGTAAAGCCCGCTCGCGTCGCGGCTCGCGACCACGAAGTGGCCGACATGGAAATGATCGCCGTGCGGTTGCGGGAGGTTGGTGATGGCGACGGCACCCGAGGGCTCGGGCGGCAGCGCGTGCGAGGGATCGTGCGCCAGCACCTGGAGGATCGTGAGCGTGCGCAATTGCAGCGGATTGAGCTTCAGCGGATTGGCTTTGGGCGGCACGGGGCAGCGGCCTCCTCGGGTCCGGTGCGGCAAAGAAAAGGGCGGGACCCGGCCGGACCCCGCCCCCGGATTAAAGCGCGTAGCGGCTTACTGGCCGACGATATCGCCCTTCATCGGGGCGAGCGCCGCGAGCAACTCACGCTGCTCCCTGCGCGGAACCCTCTCGAAGCGCATCGCGCCTACCAAGTGGGCGACGATGATGTTCCATTCGCGATTGGTAATCTTCATGCCGGCGTGGGCGGTCTTCATGTCCTTGCCGGTATACTTGCAGGGGCCGCCGCTCATCTCGCAGATCTGGTCGGTGACCTTCGCGATGAGCGCCTGGGCGTTGGTATTGGCAAATCGCCTGTTGACGCGGCGGTCCTTGGACACCCGGTCCACCCATACGGCGATGACGGCCTCGATGGCGGGGCGCTGGCCGATGCGCGCATAGAGCGAGCCGGGATCGACGGGCCGCGATGGCCCCGGCCCGGCCGCGACGGCCGGCGGGTGACCTCTGGTATCGATCGTCCTGGCGGGCTCGCCCGGGAAGCTCGGCTTTTCCTGGCCGGCGCAGGCCGCGAGCGAGACGATCAGGCCGGCGCCGAGCGCCAAGGAAACGAGACGTTTCATGGGAGTTTTCCCTTGCAGATGCAGCAATGAACGGAGAATAGGCCCCGCGCTGCGGCGAGGCAATCGCCTAGGGCGAGCTAGGTACGCGCGATAATGATTTCACGCGCTTACGCCTTGGCGCTGGGGCGGGACGCGACGCTTTCGTACCAGCGGCGCGCATTGGCGGCACCCTGCGGCAGCTCGAGCTTGATCCACTTGGCGAAGTCGACGCAGATCATCGCGTCGATGTCGGCGACGCTGTAGCGGTCGCCGCACAAGAACGGCTTCGGCCCCACCATGTAGTCGAGCAGCTCGAGGAAGACGGCGGCGCGCTTCTTGCCGCGCTCGGCGAGCTCGGGGATCTGCGCGTGATTGACGGGCCCGGTGACGGCGCGATCCTTCATGCCGGGCGCCGAATTGCGCAGCGCCTCGCCGACGGCCATCAAGCCCTCGGCTTCGATGCGCCACTGCGTATCGGCGATGATCGCCTTCTCCTTGGCCGAGGTGCCCATCAGCGGCGGCTCGGGGTGCGTCTCCTCGAGATAGCGCCAGATGGCCGCGGTCGAGACGAGCCGCGTGCCGTCGTCGAGCACGAGCACCGGCACCGTGCAGTGCGGATTGATCATGCGGAACTCGGGTTTCAGATGCTCGCCGGCGCGGAGATCGACCTGGACGGTCGGGATCTCGATCCCCTTTTCCGCCATGAACACGCGCACGCGGCGCGGGCTCGGGGCCGGCTTGCAGTCGTAGAATTTCATTGAGTCGTCTCCACGGTTTCGCATTCGAGCTTGGCGGCGAGCGGCCAGTCGCGGTCGGGCTTCCACTCGCCGCTGAACAGGCGCAGCGAGGGCTGCGCGGTGGTGATGGAGCCGGTGAGCTTGCAGTTCAAGCGCACTTTCGGCGCCGGCGGCGGATGCGCGAAGCTGACCTCGCCCGCGATCCTCAACGGCGCGCCGTCGGCGTTCACGACCGCGATCTTGGCCGGAACCGGCGCGCTCGCCGGTTGCGCCCGCATTTTGAACAGGCCGCCCTCGTGGAAGAACATCACGTAGAGCATGGCCGCGATGAGCCAGAGCCCCGTGACCGACAAGAAGCGGAACAGACGATCCACATAGGCCATGGCGTCCTCCTCGCGAACCCGTTTTTCGGTGCGGTCAGTATGGCGCGGCGGGCGCCGCAAGGCGAGCGGAGCGCGTTTCGTTGCGCGGCGTCAATGCATTGAGGAATTCAGCGGCGCACCTTGATTGGGGTCGAGAACTCTTTGAACCACGCGGCAATCCCGACCTCGTCTAATTCGCCTGACGCCACCGCCACCATATTCTCGACCTCATCCACCTCGCGCGGCTCGAAGGCGAGGCCGTTCAGGAACAGGAAAGCGCGCGCGGCGAGCAGCGCCGTCCGCTTGTTTCCGTCGAGAAACGGATTGTTCTTGCAGACGCCATGGCAAAGCGACGCGGCAAGGTCGAACAACGTCGCCTCGGTTTCATATGCAAACCGGTTCTGCGGGCGGCTCAGCGCGCTCTCGAGCAATCCCTCGTCGCGGATGCCGGCCGTTCCGCCGAACATTTCGACCGCTTCATCGTGGATCGCCTGCACCATGCGCTTGGCGAGCCATTTCGGCTCCTTCATCGCTTCGAAAGCTCATGCAGCGCGTTGCGGTGCCGCTTCATGTACTCACGATTGGAGTCGAGCACGGCCTCGAAGTCGGGATCGTGGGGGACGAGCTTAATGCCTTCCGCCGTATCGATCACGTAGAGCATGTCGCCCTCGGCGATGCCGTGGCGGTCGAGCATCTCCTTCGGGAGGACGACGCCCTGCGAATTGCCGATCTTGCGGACTTTGATTTTCTCGGACATGGACGGCTCGATGAAAGTTATTCCTTAAGTTATAACATCGGTAAGTCCATTTCAAGACCCTTCTTTGCCCATGTCCGCCCCTTCGCACCCGCAATATACTGCCTACATCATGCGTAGAGGCGGACGGCGATGGGCGAGTTCGGCAAGAAGGGCGTGAAGGATTGGGAAGCGGCGGCGCGCAAGGATTTGGGCGGCGCGCCGCTCGAGAAGCTCGTCTGGCGGACGCCCGAGGGCATCGCGGTCAAGCCGCTCTATACCGCCGCCGATCTCGAAAATCTGGAATTCGCCGGTTCGCTGCCGGGACTGGCGCCGTTCGTCCGCGGGCCACGGGCGACGATGTACGCGGTCCGGCCGTGGACGATCCGCCAATACGCGGGCTTCTCGACCGCCGAGGACTCGAACGCATTCTATCGCCAGGCCTTGAAGGCCGGGCAGATGGGCCTCTCGGTGGCATTCGATCTCGCGACGCACCGCGGCTACGATTCCGATCATCCGCGCGTCGTCGGCGACGTCGGCAAGGCCGGCGTCGCGATCGATTCGGTCGAGGACATGAAGATCCTGTTCGACGGGATCCCGCTCGACCGCATGTCCGTGTCGATGACCATGAACGGCGCGGTGCTGCCGGTGCTGGCGATGTTCATCGTCGCCGGCGAAGAGCAAGGCGTGAAGCAGAGCCAGCTCAGCGGGACCATCCAGAACGACATCTTGAAGGAGTTCATGGTCCGCAACACCTACATCTACCCGCCCGAGCCTTCGATGCGCATCGTGGCCGACATCATCGAGTACACGGCGCGCTACATGCCGAAATTCAACTCGATCTCGATCAGCGGCTATCACATGCAGGAGGCCGGGGCGACCTGCGTGCAGGAGCTCGCGTACACGCTGGCCGACGGCTGGGACTATGTCCGTGCCGCGATGTCGAAGGGCTTGAAGATCGACGAGTTCGCCGGGCGACTGTCTTTCTTCTGGTGTCTCGGCATGAACTTCTTCATGGAGATCGCGAAGCTGCGCGCGGCGCGCCTCCTTTGGTCGCGCATCGTCAAGACCTTCGATCCCAAGGACGAGCGCTCGCTGGCCCTGCGCACGCATTGCCAGACCTCGGGCGTCTCGCTCACCGAACAGGATCCCTACAACAACATCATCCGCACCACGATCGAGGCCATGGCCGGCGTGCTCGGCGGCACGCAGTCGCTGCACACCAACAGCTTCGACGAGGCGCTGGCGCTGCCGACGCCGTTCTCGGCCCGCATCGCGCGCAACACGCAGCTCATCATCGCCGAGGAAAGTGGCATCCCGCACGTCGTCGATCCGCTCGGCGGCTCGTATTACGTCGAGGCCCTCACCGCGAGCGTCGCCGCCGAGGCGTGGAAGCTGATCGAAGAAGTCGAGGCGATGGGCGGCATGACCAAGGCCGTGGCCGCGGGCCTGCCCAAGATGCGCATCGAGGAATCGGCGGCGCGCAAACAGGCGCGCGTCGACCGTGGCGAGGAAGTCATCGTCGGCGTCAACAAGTATCGCCCCGACACCGAGGAGCGGGTCGAAATCCTCGACATCGACAACACCAAGGTGCGCCAGCAGCAGGTCGATCGCCTGAAGACCGTGCGCGCCAAGCGCGACGCGGCCAAGCTCAAGGCCGCACTCGAGGCTGTCACGCGCACGGCCGGCGGCGGCAACGAGAACCTCCTCGCCGCCTGCGTCGAGGCCGCGCGCGCCCGCGCCACGGTCGGCGAGATCTCCGATGCGATGGAGAAGGCGTTCGGCCGCCACCGCGCCGAAATCCGCGCGATCTCCGGCGTCTACGCGGCCGGGCACGAGGGCGATGCCGCGTTCGAGAAGGTCCAGCGCGAGGTCGAGGAGTTCGCGCGGCTCGAAGGCCGCCGCCCGCGGCTTCTCGTGGCCAAGCTCGGCCAGGACGGCCATGATCGCGGCTCCAAGGTGATCGCCACGGCCTTCGCCGATCTCGGCTTCGACGTCGACATCGGCCCGCTCTTCTCGACGCCCGAAGAAGCCGCGCGCCAGGCGGTCGAAAACGACGTGCACGTGATCGGCGTGTCCTCGCAGGCTGCCGGCCACAAGACTCTGGTCCCTCAGCTGATCGAATCGCTCCGGAAGCAGGGCGCGGGCGACATCCTCGTCATCTGCGGCGGCGTCATCCCGCCCCAGGACTACGAGATGATGAAGAAAGCCGGCGTCGCCGCCATCTACGGCCCCGGCACCAACATCCTCGAAGCCGCGCGCGAGGTGCTCGGCCTGATACGGAGATTGCGCAAAGCGGCATAGCGGGTCTATGCCGTCAGGATCATCGGAGCGGGTTCACGCCGCTCCGAGCCGATTCACAATCTGCTTGCGCCAATGTCCCTCGAACATCTCCGCACGATCGCGCTCAATCTCCCCTGGTTCGACTATGTCGGCTATCTCGGCATGCTGCTGGGGCTCGTCTCGATGGCGATGCGGACGATCATTCCGCTGCGGCTGTTCGCGATCGGCGCCTGTTTCTGCCTCGGCACCTTCGCGCTGCTGCGCGAGGCGTGGCCGACGCTGGTCGTAAACGCCGTCACTATCCCGGTGCTCGGCTGGCGCACGCGCGAGATGTGGCTTCTGACGCGGCGCGCGGGCCGGGCCGCGAGCAGCCAGACTCTGTCGATCGACTGGCTGTTGCCGTTCATGCATCCACGCACGATTCGCGCGGGCGAGACGCTGTTCAAGCGCGGCGACGACGCCGGCGAGATGTTCTACATCGCCGAGGGACAGCTGCGCCTCGTCGCCTATAACGTGCTGCTCGGGCCGGGCGAGGTGGTGGGCGAGATCGCGATGTTCTCGCCGACGCGGCGGCGTACGCGCACGGTCGTCGCCGAGACCGACGCGCGGCTGCTTTCGATCGGCGAATCGGAGCTGAAGCAGCTTTACTACCAGAACCCGCATTTCGGCTTCTACCTGATCCAGCTCGTCACGCGCCGGCTGGTCACCAACATGGAGCGGCTCGAGGAGAAGGTGCAGGCCGCCGACCTCGCGCGCGGGTCGGGCGTGAAAACCG
>JBKOUH010000227.1:0-5126 GCA_046723285.1 Pseudomonadota bacterium | reverse complement strand
CCGCCGTGCTGACCAAAGCCAATGTCGCTGTCGAAGACCGTGTCCTCGCGGAGGAAGCGGCCGAGCTCAACGCCGGCTTCTTCATGCGCGTCGCCGAGGGCCGCCCGCTGGTGACCTTCAAGACCGCGACCAGCCTCGACGGACGCATCGCCGCCGCGGGCGGGCGCAGCCAATGGATCACCGGCGAGGCTGCGCGCGCCGCCGCACACGCACTGCGCGTGAACCACGACGCAGTGATGATCGGTGCCTCGACCCTGGCCGCCGACGATCCGATGCTGACCGTGCGCCTGCCCGGGCTGCCGGTGCGCGCGCCGGTGCGCATCGCCGTGGCCGGCCGGGCCATGGTCGCGGCCGGGCGAAAACTCTTCGCCTCGCTCGAGGCCGGGCAGGTCTGGCTCGTGCTCGCCGAGGGCACGGCGCCGCCGCGCGACCTGCCGGCGGGCGTCGAGATCATCGCGGTCGCCGCGGGTCCGCTCGGCCGCCCCGATCCCCGAGCGATGTTGGCCGAGCTTGGCCGCCGCGGGCTTACGCGTGTCCTCGTCGAAGGCGGCGCCCGGCTCGCCGGCGCGCTCGTCAGGGCAGGTCTCGTCGATCGCATCGCCTGGTTCCGCGCCCCGCTGCTCTTGGGCGGCGACGGCGTGCCGGCACTGGAGCCGCTCGGCGTTGCCGATCCGGGCGGCGCACCCAAGTGGCGGCGCATCGATGCACGTTCAATCGGCGCCGACGCATTGGAAACCTACGCCGTCGCGCGCTAGACCATCGCATGTTTACCGGAATCATCACCGACATCGGCCACGTCCGCGCCGTGATGGCCGAGCGTGCGGGGCGCGACCGGCGGTTCGAGATCAACACGGGCTACGATACGGGCAAGATCGCGCTCGGCGCCTCGATCGCGTGCTCCGGCCCGTGCCTCACCGTGGTCGAGAAGGGCGCCGGCTGGTTCGCGGTCGAGGCCTCGCAGGAGACGCTCGCGCGCACGACCTTGGGCGAGTGGGGCGCCGGTACCCGGGTCAATCTCGAGCGCTCGCTCGCGGCCGGAGACGAGCTCGGCGGCCACCTCGTCAGCGGCCATGTCGACGCCGTCGTGCGCGTGCTCGCGCGGACGGAAACGGGCGGCAGCATCCGCTTCGAGATCGAGCTGCCGCCGGCACTGGCGCCTTTCGTGGCCGAAAAGGGCTCGGTGGCGCTCGAAGGCGTTTCGCTCACGGTTAACGAGGTCGCACGCGACCGCTTCGCGGTCAACATCATCCGCCACACCATGGACTACACCACCTTCGGCGAGATGGACGCAGGGCGCCGGCTCAATATGGAAGTGGACATGCTGGCGCGCTATGTAGAGCGGCAGCTTGCCGCCCGTTTGAACGGCTGACGCGCCGGAGTGCGCCCAATGGACCTGACCGTGCCCTATCGCTCTTACCTCTCGTCCGTCGAGGAGATCATCGAGGAGGCCAGGAACGGCCGGATGTTCATCCTCGTCGACGACGAGGACCGCGAGAACGAGGGCGACCTCGTGATCCCGGCGCAGATGGCGACGCCGAACGTCATCAATTTCATGGCCAAGTACGGCCGCGGCCTCGTTTGCCTGTCGCTCACGCCGCAGCGCATCGAGGACCTCGGGCTGCCGCTGATGTCGGGGCGCAACCAATCGCGCCACGCCACGGCCTTCACGGTCTCGATCGAGGCGCGCGAGGGCGTGACGACCGGCATCTCCGCCGCCGATCGCGCGCGCACCATCGCGGTCGCAATCGATCCCACCAAGGGGCGCGGCGACATTGTCATTCCCGGCCACGTCTTCCCGTTGATGGCGCGCGATGGCGGCGTGCTGGTGCGCGCCGGCCACACCGAGGCGGCGGTGGATGTGGCGCGGCTCGCGGGACTTCATCCCTCGGGCGTCATCTGCGAGATCATGAACGACGACGGGACGATGGCGCGCATGCCCGATCTCGTCGCCTTCGCCCAGCGGCACAACCTCAAGGTCGCGGCGATCGCCGATCTCATCGCCTATCGCCGCCGCCACGACCGCATCGTCGAGCGCATCATCGAAAGCAATTTCGACAGCCGCTACGGCGGCAACTATCGCACCTATGTCTACGTCAACCGCGCGGCCTATGCCGAGCATCTGGCGCTGGTCAAAGGCGACCTCCGCGCGCCGGGCCCGGTCATGGTGCGCATGCACCGCCTCTCGGTCTTCCGCGACCTTCTGGGCGACAAGCGCGACAGCCATGTCGGCGAGCTCCAGGCCAGCATGCGTCTCATCGCCAAGGAAGGCCGCGGCGTGATCGTGCTCATCCGCGAGCCCTGGGTGTCGTCGTTGTCGGACAGCATGCGCAAGCCCGAAGGCGAAGAGCAGACGCACGGTCACGATCCGGCGCTGCGCGACTACGGCGTCGGCGCGCAGATCCTGATCGACCTCGGCGTGCAGGATATGATCCTGCTCACCAACAGCAGCCGCACGATCGTCGGCCTCGAAGGCTATGGGTTGCGCGTGCTCGAGCGCCGGCCGATTCCGGCGGGAGAAGCTTGATGGCGACCAAAGGCCGGCCGACGTCGCGCACGATCCCGAAGCTCAAGGGCAAGGTGCTGATCCTCGAAGCGCGGTTCCACGAGCCCATCACCGAGATGATGGTGAAAGGCGCCATCGCGGTGCTCGAGCAGTCGGGCATCAAATACGCGCGACTCTCGGTGCCGGGCTCGTTCGAGATTCCGGCCGCCATCAAGATCGCGATGAACATGTATGACGGCTTCGTGGCGCTCGGCTGCGTGATCCGCGGGGCCACCAGCCATTTCGAGTATGTCTGCGCCGAGAGCGCGCGCGGGCTGATGGCGCTCACGATGGAGCACAACATGGCCATCGGATACGGCATTCTCACCTGCGATACCGAGGCGCAGGCGATCGAGCGCGCGGATCCGAAGCAGCTCGACAAGGGCGGCGACGCGGCGGCCGCGTGTCTGCGCATGATCGAGCTGAAATGCCGCTTCTTGGGCGGACGCAGCACATGAACCAGCGCGGCGCTGCGCGCGAGCCGCACCGCTCGCCGAAGGCGCAGCGGCGCGGGGCCGCGCGCCTCGCCGCGGTGCAGGCGCTCTACCAGATCGAGTTGACCGGCGCTTCGCCCGACCGCGTGCTGCGCGAGTTCGTCGCGCACCGCATCGGCGCCGTGCCGCATCCCAAGGACGAGGCGGGCGCCGACGCGGCCGCTTCCGACGAAGCGGTCGGCGAGACCGACCGCGCGCTGTTCGCCGCCATCGTGCGCGGCGCCTGCGAGCGGCGCCAAGAGCTCGACGAGATGGTGGGCTCGGCGCTCGCGGCCGGCTGGTCGCTCGAGCGCATGGACCGCGTGCTGCGCGCGTTGCTGCGCGCCGGGGCCTTCGAGCTGTTCGCGCGTCCGGAAACGCCGGCGCGCGTCGCCATCGCCGAATACATCGCCGTCGCCAACGCGTTCTACCACGGCCGCGAGCCCGGCTTCGTCAACGGCGTGCTCGACAAGCTCGCGCGCGTGCTGCGGCCGGAGGAGATGGCGGGGGCAGGCCCGCCGGAGCCGCTGCCCGATCAGCCGCAGAAGGGTAATTGACGGGCGCGCCATGGCCGCGCGCGGGCGCATGCCGGGCGAGTTCGTTGCGATCGCCCGCTATTTCGCGCCGCTCGCGACGCATCCCGGCGCCTTCGGCCTGAAAGACGATCTCGCCTGGCTCACGCCCAAGGCCGGGCGCCGGATCGTGCTCAAGACCGACGCCATCGTCGTCGGCGTCCACACGCTGCCCGGCGATCCGCCCGATCTCGTCGCGCGTAAGGCGCTGCGCGTGAACTTGTCCGATCTCGCCGGCAAGGGCGCGCGCCCGCTCGGCTACATGCTGGCGCTGATCCTGCCCGAAGACACGAAGGAGGCTTGGCTCGCGCGCTTTGCCGCCGGCCTCGCCGCCGACCAGAAGATCTTCGGCCTGCCGCTTCTCGGCGGCGACCTCACGCGCACGCCCGGACCCGCCACGATCTCGATCACCGCCATCGGCGAGGCGCAGCCGGGCCGCCCGTTGCTGCGCGCCGGCGCCAAGCGCGGCGACGCCGTGTTCGTCTCGGGTACCATCGGCGACGCGGCGCTCGGGCTGCTCGCGTTGAGGGGGAAGCTCTCGGGAATGTCCGCGCCCCATCGGCGCTATCTCGCGGGCCGCTATCACCTGCCCGAGCCGCGCCTGGCGCTCGGCCGCGAGATCGCCCGGCTCGCCGGCGCTGCGATGGACGTTTCCGACGGACTCGTCGCCGATCTCGGCCATATCTGCGAGACCTCCCATTGCGGCGCCGAGATCGATCTCGCCGCCGTTCCAGCCTCGCCGGCGGCCAAGGCGGCCGGCGACCGCCATGCGCTGCTGCGCCTCACCGGCGGCGACGACTACGAGCTGCTGTTCACGGCGCCGGCCAAGGCCGAGCCGCGACTGCGCGCGATCGCCCGCCGCGCCGGCGTGCCGATCACGCGTATCGGCCACATCGTGACGCGGCCGGGCGTGCGCGTGCTGGCGCCCGACGGCAGCATCGTCCCGGTCCGCGCCGGAGGGTGGGAGCACTTCTAGCAGTCAGGGTGGAAGCGGTTACGGCTGCGACGTTGACTTGCCGGAATCGCAATGCGGCTTGGTCTTGCTGCGGTCGAGAACGCAGATCCCCAGCGCGCAGGCGATCCCGCACGGAATCATGGCGAGCGCCAGCGCGACGAGGCTCGCGCCTCCAGCGCGCCACCAGCCGAAGGCAAACGCGGCCGCCGATACGACGCAGACGAAAACGGCGAGGCCGGCGCGCCAGCCGGAGAGCCGGCGCTTCCAGCCGTGGCGGCCGGAGGGTGAGGAGGAATGGGTCTCTTCCATCGGGCGATCCGATTCGCAGAGGGCCGACCGTAACCAGCTCCGGCTTAAGTGATCCTTCGTTCCGGGCGCACAAATTGCCGCGCTAGGGATTTCTTGCGCGCTATCAGCCTTTTGCCCTAAGTTCCGCGCCGCTTTCGCCGCCTCGCGAGGGGAGAGGACGTTGGGCGCGCCGGGCCGTCAAAGGGCCCCGGCCGGCCGCTCGTCCGAGCGGCGATTCTTCGCGTCTTTCAGCTCTAAGGAACAATCGTAAATGACAGCGGTGGTCTGGTTCGTGT
>JBKOUH010000327.1:0-3417 GCA_046723285.1 Pseudomonadota bacterium | reverse complement strand
ATCACGGTCAGGACCGTCTGCCAGGGCGAGAGCCGCATCGTCTTGGCCGTCTTCAAGTAGGCGGGCTTGATGTGGCGGATCGCGTTCATCGCGAAGATCGCGACCGGGATCACACCGTGGATGGCGCCGAACGCGACCTTGGCCGAGAGCCCGAGGCCGAAGATGAGCAGCATCACCGGATAGAGCGTCACCTTCGGCAGCGAATAAAGCGCCACCAGGATCGGCTCGCCGACCGCGCCGGAGAGCCGGTGCGCGCCGAACCAGATGCCGATCGCGAGCCCCATGGCGTAGGAGAGCACCAGCGCCAAGAGGAACGCGCGCCCCGTCTCCCAGGCATGATTGGCGAAAACCTCGCCCTTGGTCGTCAAGAGCTCGCCCACATAGGCGATGGTCTGCGCCGGCGAGGTGAGCGCGGTGTCGCCGACCACGTGATAGAGCGCCTGCCAGCCGGCGAAGAGCGCCACCAGCACCAGGAGGATGTCGAAGCTGCGCTTAGCGGCCGCCGTCATGCCGGCCTCGCCCCGAACGCAGCATGCGTGCTTCGGCGCGCGCTCATCGGCCTTGCCAGCGCTTCAAGAGGCGCTGCTCCCAGCCGTGCAGAAGCATGTTCAGCGCGATGACCACGACCATGAGGAACAGCATCAGCGCGTACATGGTGCGGTTGTCGAAATCGTTATAGGCGTAAGCGATCGCGTGGCCGAGGCCCGAGGGCGCCAGGATGAACTCGCTCGCGATCACGCCGATGAAGCTGTAGGCGACGCAAAGCTTTACGCCGGTAAAGAGGTGCGGCGCCGCCGCCGGTAGCTTCATCCGGAGCGCCGCATCGAACTCGCGCATGCGGTGAATCTTTGCCACCTTACCCAGCACGCGCGGCACGCGGTCGAGGCCGTTGATCGTGGCGATGCACATCGCGATCACGGCGAACGCGAAGCCCATCAGGATGATCGGCAGAAGCGAGAGATCGAAGATCGCGATCAGCACCGGATAGAAGATGAAGAACGGCACCGCGTAATAAGTGGCGAAGAAGGGCTCGAGCGCGCGGCGCAGGCGCTGCCAGCGGTGGATGAGGACGCCGAGCCCGAAGCCTATGACGACCGACGAGCCGAGCGCGGCGGCGACGCAGGTGAGAGTCTGCACGATGTCGCGCGTCGCCGTGCCCGAGGCGACGAGGTGCACGAGCGCCGCCGCCATCTCCGTGGGCGGCAGCATCGTCCGGTAGGGAATGCTGCCGGTGCGGACGAGGATTTCGAGCAGCGCGACCAGCGCCACCAGCACGGCCACGCGGATCAAGCCGATCCGGCTCATGCGCCCGCCGCGGCCCCGCTTTGGCCCATCGCCTTCAGCGACTCGCCGCGCAGGTGATGCCAAAGCCGCGCCGTCACCTCGCCGAAGCGCGCTTCGCTCACGATCGTGCTGTCGCGCTCCTTCGGCCAATGCGTCTCGACGAGATCGAGGAAGTGGCCGGGCCGCGCCGACATTACGCCGACGCGGTCCGAGAGCATCGCGGCCTCGTCGAGCGCGTGGGTGATGAGGAGGATCGTGGCGCCGGTGCGCCGCCAGAGACGGAGGACCTCGTCGCCCATCAAGAGCCGCGTCTGCGCGTCGAGCGCCCCGAACGGCTCGTCGAGCAGGATGAGGCGCGGCTGCAGCACCAGCGTGCGCGCGATGCAGACGCGCTGGCGCATGCCGCCCGAGAGCTGCGCGGGATAGGCCTGGCTGAAATCCTTGAGGCCCATGAATGCCAGCGCATCACCGACGCGGCGCTCGATCTCGGCCGCATCGACGCCGGCGCGCCGCAGGCCGAAGGCGGCGTTGTCCCAGACGGTCAACCAGGGAAAGCTCGCATCCTCCTGGAACACGACGCCGATGCCGTCGGGCACCTGCCCCGCCACGCGTTTCCCTTCGAACGATACCGTGCCGTCCGAGGGTGTCTGCAGCCCGGCCATCACTTCCAGCAGCGTGGACTTGCCGCAGCCCGAGGGGCCGACGACCGAGAAGAACTCGCCGTGGCGGAGATCGAGATCGACCGGCCCCAGCGCGTGCACGGGCCGATAGCCCGCGACCGCGGGATAGACGCGCGTCACTTTACGCAGCTCGGCATGATTTTGGGGCACGGCTTCTCCGCGCGCGGTTCCGGCGCTCCCGGCTGTAGCCTGCATCGTTATTGCAGGTCCTTGGGCAGGAACGAGGCGTCGATGACTTTCTTCCAGTCGATCTCGCCCTTGACCTCGCCCACCAGCTTCAATCCGCGCGCCATGTTTTGGATCGGCTCCATCTCGATGCGTCCCTCGCTCCAGTAGTGGCCGGCGACGAGCAATGCCGTCACGCGCTCGAGCACGTCGGGCGCCACCTTGGGGAAATACTTCTGCGTCAGCTTCGCCGCGGCCTTGGGATCGGCATTCATGAACTTCACCGCCTCGCGCCGCGCGGCGATGATGGCGCGGAGCTTGTCGGGGTTCTTCTTCATGAGATCGCCGGTCGCGATGCCGACCGATTGGACCATCGGCGGCAGGTCCTTGCCGGCGTCGAGCACGACGCGCAACTTGTCCGATCGCTGCTGCCAGACCACCTGCAGGCCGACGGCCATGTCCACGCCGCCCTTCTCCAGCGCCGTGAGCGCGCCGCCGAGGCTGCCGAGGGCCACGCGCTGTACCTCGTCCTGCTTCAGCCCGGATTTCTCCACCGTCATGATCGCGACGATCTCGGAGAGCGACTTGGGATTACTGAAGCCGATCTTGCGGCCGGCCAAATCCTTGAGCGTCTTGATCGGGCCATCCGGACGCACCACCATCACGATGTCGGCGACGGTGCGCGCGCCGACATTGACGACTTTGATGTCCTGCCCTTCCTGGATCGCGGCGACGGCGGCCGAAAGCACGACCTCGCCATAGCCGAGCTCGCTCGCGATCACGTTGCGCACCGAAGTGCCGCCGCCGGCGCCCGCGATCACGCCGGTGATGTTGACTCCGGCCTTCTTGAAGTAGCCGCCCTCGATGCCGACCGCGAACGGATTGCCGGCGAAGGCGGCGCCGAATTGGGTGATGACGATATCTTCGGCCTTGGCCGGCGCCGCGGCCAACACCAACAGCGCGAACAAGCCCGAGCGGCTCAAGCGCGACATTCCGTCCTCCCTCGCATTCGGCCGTTGACCGGCCGCGTTGCCGCCATGCTGCGCCGGGTCACGCCGCCGTGCAAGCCGTCACGGCAACGTATTGGGCGCCGTCCCCACGCCCGCTCAAACGCGCACCGCCCAGTCAAGATCGGGCACGAACGCCTCCTCGATCGTGAGCGGCCGCGCCGAGAGGCCCTGCGCGTGCGAATAACGCAGCGCGGCCTCGAGCGAGCGGCGGTTCTTGGCGAGACCGTAGGGCCAGTAGTCGTCGCCCAGCACCGCGCGGATGTCGGCAAGCTCGGAGG
>JBKOUH010000232.1:0-5854 GCA_046723285.1 Pseudomonadota bacterium | reverse complement strand
CGCCGAGCTCGTCGCCGAGCCGGTCATCGAGGAAGAACTTGTGTTCCTGACCGCGCCGGGCGCGCCGAAGCTCGGCGCCTATCTCCGCCGCGCCGCCCGCGGCGAGATCGCGCCGAAGATCCTCGTGCTGCGCGCCGGCTGCTCTTATCGCCAGCGGCTCGAGCAGTTTCTGGCCGAGCACGGCGTCGCCGATCTGCGCCGCCTCGAATTCGGCACCGTCGACGGGATCGTGGGCTGCGTCGGCGCCGGCATCGGCGTCACCATGATGCCGCGTGCGATCATCGAGGTGCCGCTGCGCCAAGGCCGCATCGCCGCGCACACGCTGCCGCCGCGCACGGCGCGGGTCGCCACCGTTTTCGTGCGCCGCCGCGATGCGTTCGTCTCGACCGCGCTGCAGCGTTTTCTGGAGCGGGCGCGACAGCTTGTCGGACGCGCCTAAGCCTCGGTTCCTTCAGGATAAATCAATAATTATTGAGTCGTTCGGCCTACTTGCATGTGAGCCCCGAACGTATATATATTGCATTGCACAAAATGGCGGCAGCGCGAAAAGCACGCCGCACCATAAGACTCGGGAACGAAACGGTTCAGAGGACACATCCCATGGCGCCGCTCGACGCCGCGGCCAAGGCCGCGCCCGCCCAACCTGCCGAGAAGAAACGCGACAAGCCGGTCGCCCTCGTGCCGAATTTCGGCACCGAGGTGCACGGCTACTATCTCGAGGACCTCAAGGTCGGCATGACCGCGGTCTACACCAAGACCGTGACCGAGGCCGACATCGCCACCTTCGCCGGCGTCTCGGGCGATACGAACCCGATTCACCTCTCCGAGGATTTCGCCAAGACCACGATGTTCGAGGGCCGCATCGCCCACGGCATGCTCTCGGCGAGCTTCATCTCGACGCTGATCGGCACGCGCCTGCCCGGCCCCGGCGCCATCTATATGAGCCAGAACTTGAAGTTTCTGGCGCCGGTGCGCCCGGGCCAGACCGTCAACACGCGCGCCACGGTCACCGACATCAATCACGAAAAGGCGCGCATCACACTGCACACGCAGTGCATGGTCGGCACCGAGGTCGTGATCGAGGGCGAAGCGCTGATCAAGGTCCCGACGCGCAACGGCGACGGCGCGAAGTAGCCCGACGTTTTCTGCGGCCGTCATCCCGACCGAAGCGAGCCGCTTTTAGCGGCTCGCGAAGTGGAGGGATCGCGGCGCAGCTGCACGTGGGCCCTGCAACACGATCCCTCCACTGCGCGGCCGCGCCCAAGAGGCGCGCCCGCTTCGGTCGGGATGACGGCTACGGATAAAGTGGCACATTCGCCTCTTGCGTGCGGCGCTTCGGCGGCTAGCTTGCACGCGCGATGCGTATTTCCACCTCCTATTCCGATCTTCCGGCCGAGGCCAAGGGCGCCGTCGTCGCGATCGGCAATTTCGACGGCGTGCATCCCGGCCACCGCGCGGTGCTGACGCGCGCCGCGGAAGTGGCGGAGACGCTCGGCGCACCGTTCGGCGTCGTCACCTTCGAGCCGCATCCACGCCACTACTTCCAGCCCGCCATAGCGCCGTTCCGCCTGACGCCGCCGCCAGCGAAGCGCCGTCTCATCGGCGAGGGCGGCGCCACGCGCTACTACGAGCTTCCCTTCGATGCCGCGATGGCGGCGCTCACCGCCGAAGCCTTCATCGAGCGCGTGCTGCTCGATGGCTTGGGCGTGCGCCACATCGTCGTCGGCGCGGGCTTCGCGTTCGGCAAGGGCCGCACCGGCACCGTGAGCGTGCTCGAGCATGTGGCGCATCACAAAGGAGGCGCCGGCGTCACGGTGGTGGCACCGGTCGCGGCCGCGGACGGCGCCCTCGCCTCCTCGACGCGCGTGCGCGAGTGCCTCGCGCGCGGCGAGCCCGAGCGCGCGGCGGCGCTGCTCGGCCGCAACTGGAGCATCGAGGGCGAGGTCCTGGCCGGCGACAAGCGCGGGCGACTCCTCGGCTTTCCCACCGCCAATCTCGACCTCGACGACTATCTCCGCCCTGCCTTCGGCGTCTACGCGGTGCGCGTCGTCCCGATCGGCGGCGACGGCGGGCGCTGGAGCGGCGTCGCCAATCTCGGCATCCGCCCCACGATCGGCGGCGCCAAGGCCCAGCTCGAGGCGCACCTCTTCGACTTCTCCGGCGATCTCTACGGCCGCACGCTCGCGGTCGAGCTGCTGTCGTTCATCCGTCCCGAGCGGAAATTCGAGAACCTCGACGCGCTGAAGGCCCAGATCGCCCAAGACAGCGCCCGCGCGCGCGGCATTCTGGCGGCACACGGGGGTTGAGCTTTTTGCGCTGCACCCATATTCTCCGGGACATGGCCCAGAGGCGCCTCAGCGTGGCGCGGATTGCGCGAATTACGGGCCCGGTCTTCCTCGAAGACCGGGACGTCCGTCCGTTCGCGCCCTTCGCATCCACCGGGTTCCCTGGCCATGTCCAGTTCTGACGCCGTTCATTCCCCGACCTTCTGCTACCGCCTGCTGGCGCTCAAAGGCGCCGGCGTCGCCGCGCGCGTGATGGAATATTTCGCCAAGCGCGATCTCGTGCCCGAGCGCTTTCTCTGCCGCGCCGGCGCCGAGACCCTCGCCATCGAGGTGGACGTGGCGGCGCTCGACGAAGCCGCGGCCCGGCACATCGCCCGCTGCCTCGCCACCATCGTCGAGGTCGAGCGCGTGGCGCTCACCCTGGAAACGGCAGAAGCCCTGAGAGCCCGCGCATGAGTTCCGACCCCAAGACGCCAGACTATAAAGCCACCGTCTTTCTGCCCAAGACCGACTTTCCGATGAAGGCGGGCTTGCCGCAGAAGGAGCCGGTGCTGGCCGCGCGCTGGGGGTCGCTCGACGTCTTTCGTCGGCTGCGCCAGCAGAGCAAAGGGCGCGAGAAGTTCATCCTCCACGACGGCCCGCCCTACGCGAACGGGCACATCCACATGGGCACCGCGCTCAACAAGGTGCTCAAAGACATCGTCAACCGCTCGCAGCAGATGCTGGGCAAGGACGCGAACTACGTGCCCGGCTGGGACTGCCACGGCCTGCCGATCGAGTGGGAAGTCGAGAAGAAGTACCGCGCCGCCAACAAGAACAAGGACGAGGTGCCGATCGTCGAATTTCGCCGTGAGTGCCGCGAATTCGCCGAGCACTGGATCGGCGTGCACAAGCGCGAGTTCAAGCGCCTCGGCGTCTGCGGCGATTGGGAGAACCACTACACGACGATGGCCTATGCCTCCGAGGCCGCGATCGCCAAGGAGATCGGCAAGTTCCTGCTCGACGGCAGCCTCTTCCGCGGCTCGCGGCCGGTGATGTGGTCGGTGGTCGAGAAGACGGCCCTCGCCGAAGCGGAAATCGAGTATCACGACCACACCTCGAAGACGATCTGGGTGCGTTTTCCGGTGACGAGGCCGTCGCGCCCCGATCTCGCCGGCGCGTCGGTCGTGATCTGGACCACGACGCCGTGGACGATCCCGGGCAACCGCGCGGTCGCCTACGGCGCCGAGGTCGACTACGCGCTGATCGAAGTCAGCGATGCCGGCGAGGCCAAGTGGGCCAAGGCCGGCGAAAAGCTCGTCGTCGCCGCGAAGCTCGTCGAGGCGGTGACCAAAGCCGCGCGCATCGCCGCCGTGAAAACCCTCGCCACGTTCAAGGGCGAGGCGCTCGCCGGCACGGTCGCCAAGCACCCGTTGAACAGTCAGGGGTACGATTTCGAAGTGCCGCTCTATGAAGCGGCGTTCGTCACGGCCGAGGACGGGACCGGCTTCGTCCATATCGCGCCCGGCCACGGCGAGGACGATTTCAACCTCGGCCAGAAGCACGGAATCGCCGTGCCGCAGACCGTCGGCGAGGACGGCCTGTTCTATGCCCATGTGCCGCTGTTCGCGGGCTTGTCGGTCTACACGGCCGACGGCAAGGAAGGCACGGCCAACGAAGGCGTGATCGCGAAGCTGCTCGCGGCCGGCGCGCTGCTCGCGCGCGGCAAGCTCGTGCACGCCTATCCGTGCTCGTGGCGCTCCAAGGCGCCGCTCATCTTCCGCAACACGCCGCAATGGTTCATCTCGATGGAGAGCCATGGGCTGCGGCAAAAGGCGCTCAGGGCGATCGACGAGACGCGCTTCGTGCCGGCGGCGGGCAAGAACCGCCTGCGCGGCATGATCGAGCAGCGGCCGGATTGGAACATCTCGCGCCAGCGCGCCTGGGGCGTGCCGCTGCCGATCTTCGTCAGCAAGAAGACCGGCGAGCCGCTGCGCGACAAGAACGTGCTCGACCGCATCGTGGCGGCCTACGCCAAGGAGGGCGGCGACGCCTGGCACACGAGCGATCCGCAGCGCTTCCTCAGCAACGAGTACCGCGCCGAGGACTACGAGCAGGTCAAGGACATCGCCGAGGTCTGGTTCGATTCCGGCGCCACCCACGCCTTCGTGCTCGAGACGCGGCCGGAATTGAAATGGCCGGCCTCGCTCTATCTCGAGGGCTCGGACCAGCATCGCGGCTGGTTCCACAGCTCGCTGCTGGAATCGTGCGGCACGCGCGGCCGCGCGCCCTACGAAGCCATCCTCACCCATGGCTTCGTCGTGGACGAGAAGGGCTACAAGATGTCGAAATCGGTCGGCAACGTGATCGCGCCGCAGACGATCATCGACCAATACGGCGCCGACATCCTCCGCCTCTGGGTGGTCAATTCCGATTACAGCGAAGACATCGGCATCGGCCCCGAGATCCTGAAGCAGCAGGCCGACACCTATCGCCGCCTCCGCAACACGCTGCGCTATCTGCTGGGCGCCCTCGCCGGCTTCTCCGAGCGCGAACGCCTGCCCGAAACCGATATGCCGGAGCTCGAACGCTACATCCTGCACCGGCTCTGGCAGCTCGATGCGCATTTGAAGCGCGCCTGCGCGGATTTCGAGTTCCACGGCTTCTATGCCGCGCTCCACAACTTCTGCGCCGTGGAGCTCTCGGCGTTCTACTTCGACATCCGCAAGGACTCGCTCTATTGCGACCGGCCCGACAGCGTCCGCCGCCGCGCCGCGCGCACGGTGCTCGATACGCTGTTTTCGTGCCTGACCGCCTGGCTCGCGCCGGTGCTGTGCTTCACCGCCGAGGAAGCTTGGCTCTCGCGTTACGGCGAGGAGCCGAAGGGCGTTGCGGAGAGCGTGCATCTGCGCACCTTCCCGGAGGCGCCGGCCGCGTGGCGCAACGATCATCTCGCCGAGAAGTGGGAGCGCGTGCGCACGATCCGCCGTGTCGTCACCGGCGCGCTCGAGAAGGAGCGCGCCGAAAAGCGCATCGGCGCCAGCCTCGAAGCGGCGCCGACTCTCCATGTCGATGTCGAGGACTACGCGCTCTGCAACTCGGTCGAGTTCGCCGAGGTGTGCATCACCTCGGCCATCGACCTTTCGCCGATGCCGCCGCCCGACGATGCGTTCACGCTGCCCGACGTGCCGGGCGTGGCGGTGGCGCCGGCCCGCGCCAAGGGCGGGAAATGCGCGCGCTGCTGGCAGGTGCTGCCGGAGGTCGGCGGCGACGCCGATCACGCAAGCTTGTGCAAGCGTTGTGGCGACGCGGTGCGGCATCAGCGCGTAGCGGCGTGAGCCGGGACTAGGCCGATGGGTGTACGCGCCGGCCTTTTTCTTGCCATCGTGGTGCTGTTTCTCGACCAGGTGACGAAGCTCGCGATCCTGGAAGGCGTGAAGCCGCCGGCGGCCGGAATTGCCATCACCGGCTTCCTCGCCATCGTCCTGGTGTGGAACCGGGGCATGAGCTTCGGGATGTTCAATGTCGGCGATCCGCTGGTACCGTGGGTCCTCGGCGCGCTCTCGCTCGCCGTCGCCATAGGCCTAGTG